>JAFLUS010000328.1 GCA_022508685.1 Prevotellaceae bacterium
CATCCGCCTCATCGGCACCGACAACGTGCAGACCGTCCACTACGACGGCAAGAAAATCCGCATCAGAATGTAAGCGTATCAGAAATTCCTCCGCAAACGACTGAAAACTCGTTGGAAAAACGACAACGAAAGTGATAAAAGTCGTTGGAAAAATGACAACAGACATTACATAAGTCGTTAAAATACATACACTTACTCCAAATCACCATTTTGCTATAAAAAACGTGCGCCATCCACTTCGGACGGCGCATGTTTTTCGTCGGCTGTTTCAATCCACGACCCTCCACCTACCGGCATTATCCGTTCCTTCACGCTTCAATTTCCCCATCTTCTGCAATGCAGACAGGTCGCGTTCAATCGTGCGTGGAGTCACCGACAACGTCTCCGACATTTTCTTGGCGGACATCGTCGGTGAGGCTTTGAGTTGCTTCAATATATACTGTTGACGTTCAGTCAGTTTACTCTCCGACACATCTCCGACATTATCTCCGACATTCGATGAATCGGTCGAAGCAAAAATAATAGTCTGAAATTGGGTTGGAGTCGATTTGAATACAGGTTGCAGTTCATCCCTATAACCCTCCAACGACTTGGTTTCATTGCAAATGCGCGTCAACCCGCTTCCTCGCTTCTCCATGTAGTCCAATTGCGCCATCACATTGGCAAGTATGGGGTTGCGCCTTTCCGATGAAACGTCTGCAATGTCTAAATCCTGTATGAACAGTCCATTATACATTCCACCGGGAGAAGTGACGGCAAGCCGGTCGTCGTAAATATCAAGATGCACCTCTCCGCCCATCACGGTATAGTCGCGGTGGATAAAATGGTTGACCATGGTTTCAAGCACGGCACGTTCTGCATATTCCGGCTTATTCTTTCGCCCATCGGGCATTTTTTCCCAACCTTTCTTCGTGTTTGATTTGACAAAGTTCATGGCTTCACGCAGCAGCATGAGGACATTTCCCGCAAACTCTGCGTCATTAATGGCGTCCCCCTTCTCCTTTCCGTCCCATCGGGTACAGTAAAGGCGCGATTGCCACAAGGGGCAGTCGTCTGCAAACAGTGCACCTGCATTGGTCAGACAACCTGAAGGCGTGACCAAACCAAACGACAGCAAATATTTCTTGTCCCACTCTTGCTGCGAACGTGTCTTAAAGGTATGAGCCAAGATGGTAAAGGAATAGTCCTCAGCCTTGTCGTCCGTATGCAGGGAATCGAAAGTCTTGTTCGCCCCTTTCAGCACCAGCCGCACCATCTGCTCTGCCGTTGCAGGAAGGCTTTCGTCGCCGACGCGGATAAAAGCGATGCGCTGACCATCCCCTACATAGTAATAGGGCGTATAATGTCCTGCGCTTACTTTCAGTCGTACAACATGCACACCGTCCTCTTCAAGTGGCATCAGTTCCACTTCCGGCATCGGATCCATGTAGTCACGAATTTTGCTGCTTATCGTTTCGCACACATGCTGTACATCGTCCAGTCCTCTGACTATACCATCATCATCTATCCCGAAGAACAGCGAGCCTCCGTTTCCATTGGCGAATGCACTGACACTTTTAAGCCAACTTTTCGGTTTCTTTTCTTCGAGCATCAATTTAAAATCGTATGCCGTACATTCGGCTATCAGCGTGGTGGCTAATCGATGTTTCATCACATATGCGGATTTTAATCATTGGCGCAAAGTTACTGCAATAATCATCATTTACAAAATAAATCGCCAAAAAAGGAAGGAATCAATAGAATCCACCGACAACGTGCAGACCGTCCACTACGACGG
>JAFLUS010000329.1 GCA_022508685.1 Prevotellaceae bacterium
CATGACCCGCATTGCCCCGTCCGACATTGTCGACCGCACCATGCGTCTGCTTGATGAGCAGCGCTGATGGCGCATCTCTCCATACATCGAAAAACATCTCACCTACATCCTCCGATGCTTTCCAAAGTCTATAGCGCCACGTTGCAGGGACTGAACGCCATTCCCGTCAGCATAGAAACCAGTTCGGAACCATCAACCGACCACTCGTCTTTCATCATCGTCGGTCTGCCCGACAACGCCGTGAAGGAGAGTCAGGAACGTGTGCAGACTGCGCTGCGTGTCAACAATTTCAGCCAAAACGAACGACGAACCGTCGTCAGCCTTGCTCCGGCAGACTTGCGCAAGGAAGGGTCGGGCTTCGACTTGCCCATCGCCATCGGATTGCTCGCGTCCTACGGCGTCCTGACTGAAGAGCGGTTGGAACGCTTCATGTTCGTGGGCGAACTGGGACTCGACGGCAGCATCCTGCCAGTGAAGGGTTGTCTGCCCATTGCCATCAAGGCACGGGCGCAGAAGTTCGAAGCCCTGTTCGTTCCGGAGGAAAATGCCCGCGAGGCAGCCGTAGTCGACACGCTGAAAGTCTACGGCGTCAGGCATCTGAACGATGTCATCAGCATTCTGCGCGGACAAACGCTCTTTGCACCGACGGAGGTGAACACGCGTGAAGAATTCTATGCCAGCCAATCGATATTCGACTGCGATTTCTCCGAAGTGCGAGGGCAAGAGAATGTAAAACGCGCCTTTGAAGTAGCCGCAGCCGGCGGGCACAACATCATCCTTGTAGGCAGTCCGGGCTGCGGAAAATCAATGATGGCGAAACGTCTGCCAAGCATCCTGCCCCCGCTTACGCTCGAAGAAAGCCTTGAAACGACACAAATCCACAGCGTGGCGGGCAAACTGCAACGCCATTCGACGCTCATCAGCCAACGCCCCTTCCGCGCACCGCACCACACGGTGTCCGACGTGGCACTTGTCGGTGGCGGCGCCACGTTCATGCCCGGCGAAATCTGCCTTGCCCACAATGGCGTCCTCTTTCTCGACGAACTGCCGGAATTCAGCCGCAACGTGCTGGAAACGCTGCGCCAACCGCTCGAAGACCGCCTCATCACGGTGAGCCGCGCCCGCTACAACCTCACACTCCCTTGTTCCTTCATGCTCGTCGCCTCGATGAATCCTTGCCCTTGCGGCTATCATGGCGATGCGCAACACGATTGCGTGTGTACGCCCGGACAGATTCAGCGCTACATGAACCGCATCAGCGGCCCGCTGCTCGACCGCATCGACATTCATTGCGAAATTCAGGCAGTCCCCTTTGCCGAACTTTCGCAGATGCAGCCGGGCGAATCGTCGGCAGCCATCCGCGAACGCGTGGTCGGTGCACGCAAGATTCAGGAACTGCGGTTCCGCAACTGCCAAGGCATCTACTGCAACGCGCAAATGACGGAACGGATGCTCCACGAGTTCGCCGAACCCGACGCGGCCTCTTTCAACATCCTCCGCATGGCAATGGAACGCATGAAACTCTCTGCCCGCGCCTACACCCGCATCCTCAAACTCGCCCGCACCATTGCCGACCTCGAAGGTGCAGACAACGTGCAAAACCACCACATTGCCGAAGCCATCGGCTATCGCGCTCTCGACCGCGGCAACTGAACGGAGCGAACAAGACATATTGCCACGAACAGCCACATGAACCGGACAGATGACCGCATGACAACCCACACTCGCGACGCCAACATGGACTTGATGCGCATCGTTGCCATGTTGCTGGTCATG
>JAFLUS010000033.1:0-9312 GCA_022508685.1 Prevotellaceae bacterium
GCACACGCGATGAAGAACTTGTACTACAATAACCTTGTGGAGATGCTGATGCGCAATGCCGACGGGATGCGCCTCGGCAGCATCGTGCGTGCTTTGTACAATCAGGACTGCGACTTGTTCGACCCCGAGGCGGAGGGTAAGTTTCAGCGGATTTACACGTCGGTGAAGCGGTTTTTGTGGACGCAAAGCCGGTTGCGCCGTTCGCCGTTTGAACGTCGTCGGTGGGGGACATACGCATTGCGCCGTCACTTTGTCGTGCAATTGGAATTGTGTTTCGACGATTGGGAGGATGAAGGCATCGTGCTGCCGGAAAAGGCCGCGCCGGAGCCGCCTGCAAAGCCGGCTGCCTATATGCTCGATTTGTTCGAAAACGGGCATTCCACTGTGTAAAAATGTGCGTTGCTGTGTGTTTTGTGCGAATGTGTGCGAAAACACATGTTAATAAACACATAAAAAAGGTTTGCTTCGTTCGCAATTATGCGTAACTTTGCATCATCCTAAAACAATCTTTTTACCTTAAAAAAATTAATACTTATTGAGAATGAAAAAGGGTGCTCGTGAGAGTACCCTTTTTGTGTGTTTTCTGTGCTGAATGGACGTGTATGGGATATAGTTTCCATTTTGTCCTGTTTAGCAATCTTCCCATCGATACACAAAACGCTTTTCCCCATTGTGCGGAAAATGTGCGAACTCGATAGTGAAATTCTTTTCAAGAGCAGAGTATAGCATTCCCGTCATGTCATCGGTTGCATTTCTGTCAAGTTTGAAAAGAACCCAGTTAGCATGGGTGCCGATGAATTTCAATCCTTTGAGGATTTTGAAGTCTTTCTGTGGCCAGTCTTTTTCTGAATTTCTAAATCCGATGATGGAATCGTGAGAAGAAAAAGCGCAATGGTTAATGGAGAATACTCTGCCAAAGCACATGTCGCCGCCACAATAATGCACAGGCAGGAGAGTTGTGCCAATCTTATTCAATTCTTCAGTGAATGGAGCAAGGGGGACATTGTCCTTATAATATGCCGCTGCGATTTTATAAGCGACAAGCGACGCAAGTTTGAAATCGCCTTGGCATCTGTTCATGAGTTCGTCTGTCTCGAATAGAGATGTCGGGGGTAATTGAGCATATATCTCATTGGCTTTTTTCTTCTTCGCCGCCAAACTATATTCAGCCCAGCATTCGGGGAAGTTACAATTGGGATTAGGTATCATAAGTTATCAGTTTTTAGGGTTTGAAAATAGTTTGCGTTAATGGGTTGAAACAGGCCTTTTCGGCGTGCGCATAAACGTTTTCAGGCGTGCGCATACGCCTCCGTACGCTTATGCGCACGCCTCAGAACGTTTATGCGCACGCCTGAAAGCGATGATGCAGGCGGCGTTTATGGCTTCAGCAGGTCGCACTCGATGATGCGCAGTTCGTGGCGCACTTTGTCGCCGTCCTTCGCGCGGTAGAGGTCGAGTTCGTTGGCTGTGGCTTGTACGAGTTCCGTCACTTGCGAGAAGCCGTCGGACTCGGTGGTGGCAGAGCGCAGACGAATGGTGATGGCTGAGGCGGGGCTGGCGGACTGCAGGGGAATGGACACGTAGCCGAGCGTCGTGGGCGTGTTGCCGCTCCACACGAGTTGGTCGTCGGCATAGATGTCGATTGGGTAACTGCGCCGGCGCCACCCGGTGAGTTTCATGCTGATTTTGCCTACCTTTTCGGGTTGGGCGAGGTGGTAGGTAATCCATGCCGTGGCGGCGCGTCCGTCGTTGCGCCATTCCGTTTCCTCGTCGTCGTCGATGCTGCGGATGGCGGTGTCTTCGTTGCAACCGGCTGTGACGCGGGCTATGGCGATGGTGTTGTCGGAGTGGCGGAACCCGTCGGTTTCTGCACAGGCGCGCTGCTGTTGTATGGCTTGCCAACCATCGATGAGCGTCTGCGGACATTCGTCGCCGGGCAGCGTCTGTGCGGTGTGCGCAGTAGGGGTGGGACTGCCGCTTTCCAGTTCAATGACGGCTTCGGGCAGTCCGTCGGCTTGCGCAACGATGCGGATGGTGCCGCTCTCGGTGGTGGTGCGGATGAGTGCGCGATTGACGCCACATTCCAGCGGCAGTGCGGTCGAAAGGATGCAGTTGCCTTCGCCCTTCGCAATGCCGCCGCGCCATTCGGCAGGGCCTTCGATGCGGAAATTCACCACGCGGTTGTCGAGCGGATGACGTCTGCCTTGTGCGTCGACGGCTTCGAACTGAATCAGCGCCATGTCGGCTCCGTCGGCTTTCAGTCCGTCGGGGGCGGTGAGGGCAGAGAGCCGCAGTTGCACGGGGGTGCCGACCGTCTCCACCGCGTGGCGGCAGACGGCGATGCCGTCGTTATAGCCGATGGCTTCGAGCGTGCCGTCTTGGATGTGGACGCTGTCGGTGGTGAAGAGGAAATGGTAGTCGCGCCGTGGCGAGGGAAGAGGCTGTCCGTTGAGCAGGAGCACGACGCTGTCGGTGTTGGCAACCACATAGACAGGCTTGACGGTATTCGCCGGATAGTTGTTGTGTCCCATGATGTAGACGTGCGGCACGTCGGGTTCGACCCATCCGTCCCACATCACTTGGTGGGTGTAGTAGGAATCCTTGGGCAGGCGCATGGCGTCGACCACACCGCTGGTGCGGTAGTTGGATTCGCCTCGGCAGTGGGTGTTGGTGTCGCTGAAGATGATTTTCACGCCTCCGCTGCTCACGCGTCGTCCGGTGCCGGGGCGCACGTCGTAGTAGTCGTACCAACGGCGCACGTGCTCCACGGCAAGTTGGTCCTGATTGAGGTTGTATGCCGATGCGTCTTCGTTGCGGTAGAGCGGCCCGTCGCCGTTGCGGTGGTAGGGATACGACCAGTCGTCCCAATAGCGGCGCAAGCCTTCGTCGCGGCAGTATTCCATTGCCCATACGGGTTTGCCGCCGCTCTTGTTGATGTAGAGCATTTCGCCGCCATACTCGGCACAGGTGTTGGCGCCGAGCATTTCGCGGCTACCGATGGCACGTCCGCCGTGAGGGTCGAACTCGTCGCGAATGGCACGCATCTGCGCCATGTGCTCCTCGCTGATGCCCTTGTTGCCCGATTCGTAGAAGATGATGCTCGGATTGTTGCGGTAGTAGACAATGGCGTCGCGCATGAGTTCTACACGCTGTTCCCATTGTCGGCCTTCGACATCCTTTTCGGCATCGCCGGCAGGCATCGCTTGCAGCAGTCCCACGCGGTCGCACGACTCGACGTCCTGTCGCCATGGTGCCACGTGCATCCAGCGCACGAGGTTGCCACCGCTGCGCACCATCATGCCGTTGCTGTAGTCGCTCAGCCATGCGGGAATGCTCATGCCCACTCCGGGCCACTCGTTGCTGGTGCGCTGGGCATAGCCGTGCACCATCAGCACGCGGTCGTTGAGCGATATTTGTCCGTGGGCGAACGCCGTCTTGCGGAAGCCGGTGCGGACGCAGACTTCGTCGTCGGCTACGCGCGCGCGTATATTATATAAGTATCCGTCGCCCCATGTCCAGAAGTGGAGATTGCCGACGGCGGCTGAGGCACGGAGCGTGAGCGTCTGTCCGGCTTCGATGCGCTGGCGTGGCGACTGGAAACGCGCAATGCACTTGCCGTCGCGGTCTTCGATGCTGACGTCGAGACGAACGTTGCGCGATTTGCTGCCGCTGTTGCGCACCTGCGACTCGGTCACGATGGTGGCACGCTGTTGCGCCACGTCGATGTCGGTGGCGTAGACATAGACGCCGGTTGTTCCGAACGAAGAATAGAGCGGGAGCGTCTGGTGAACGTCGTTGAGGATGTGCAGGCGCACGTGCTTGGGCAGACCGCCGTAGTTCGCATTGAAGTTGCGGTTGCTCCATTGGAAGGTGCTGTTCGTGGCGGCTTCGCGATAGTCCCACCGGTTGTCGGTGAGCACTTCGAGTCGGTTGCTGCCGTCGAAACGGAGATGAGGCGTGAGGTCGAAACCGAAGGCACTGACGCCGTTCTCGTGCATGCCGAGCAGATGTCCGTTGAGCCACACTTTCGCCATTTGGCGTGCGCCTTCAAACTCGATGAACACGTGTTTGCCTTTTGCCGATGAAGGCAACGTGAAGGTTTTGACGTAGCGCACGGTGTCGGTGGGCAGACTGTCGATAAGCACTCGGAAGGCACTGTCCTCGTTCCATGCGCGAGGCAACGTGACGTGGTGGGTGGTGCCGTCGGACAAGGTGTATGTCCAATCGTTGTCGAACGAAATATCGTGTTGTCCCCACGCTGCAAGCGAGGCAAGCAGGGTGGGGACAAGGAGGAAGTGGCGTGTGTTCATTGCAGCACTTTTTTACCGTTAATAATGTAGATGCCGTGCGTAGCAGGCGTGCCGACGCTACGACCATTCAGGTCGTAGATTTCCTTATCGCTGCCGTCGGCATTGACGCCGTTGATGCCAGTGGGGTCGGGCACGATGCGCAGGATGCCGTCGCTGACGAGTTGGCTGTAGTCCCACAGGTAGCCTTCGAGCGGAACGGCAGGCAGGAAGGTCGGTGTGCCGGTGAGGGTGATGGGAGCCGTACCCGTGAAGATTTTGTAGTCCGTATCGGGTTGCCAATCGCCGGAAACGCGTTCGAGGAGGAACGTGGGGCTGGTGAGCGTGATGCGTCCGTCGACCTTGAGCGCATCGACGGTGCGGGTGCTGCGTCCGCGAACGCGGATAGTACCGCCGCTTTGCACGATGAGGTTGCCCGTGATAGAGAGTGTGCCGATGCTTGTCGATGCGGCTTTTCCTCCGCTCACGATACCACCATTCTGCACGGTGACGCTTGCCGTCTTACCCGTACCCAACACCGTTCCGCCGTTGGCAGCCGTGACGAGTGCCGAAGTGGTGACGTTGTTGTTCTCAAGACTGACGGTGCCTTCGTTCACATTGATGCGGCCGCCACTCTGTCCGCTGAGCGAGAGTACGCCTTCGCCGTATTTGTTGAGCGTGGCGTTGGCGTTGATGATGCCGGCGAAGGTGGTGTTGGTGCCGAGATAGCCGACGTTCCATGTGCCGTTGGCGAGTTGGGCGTCGCTGGCTGTGGCAGAGAGTGCACCGACATAGTGGGTGAGACCGACTTCATTGGCGCTTTGGCTCTGTACGCCGACGGCATAGACGCCGCCACCCGGCATGAATGTTCCGTTTCGCAGATTCATTCCTGTGGTCATGCGGAACTGCCCGCTCGTGGGATTGAGCGTACCTTCGAAGTTCGTCAGCGTGGAGGAGAAGTCGCCACGGACGTAGGGGAAGTTGATTTTCACCGTACCGCTTCCGCTGAACGAACCTTGCACGTTGCATCGCTGTCCGCCGTTGATGGTGAGCGTCTTGCCCTGTTCCACGTTGATGGCGTTGCGGAGCGATGGTATGGCACCGGTGGAATTGTTGTTGAAAATGGTAATGGTGGACGTTCCCGTCACGTCGATGGGCGATGTGGCAGTACCGAACGTGGTGTTCCATACGCCCATTGCCAGTGTACCGGCTGCCAGTTCGGTCGATGCCCACGTGTTGTTGCCGGCATAGGTGATGTTGAGTTGTCCGCTGCCTTTCTTCACGAGGCGTCCTTTACCTTGGATGATGCCTTTGAGCGCCGTTACGCCGCTCGTAATCTGAATGGTTGCCGTGTCGTTGAGCGTCAGTCCGCGGTTGGTGGCCGTATTGGCGTTGCTGACGATGAGCGTGGCTTTGCCGATTTGCCAGTTGTCGGCACTGGATGATGCCGCACCGATGCTGCTGGGCAGACCGCCGTCAGCCAGTTCGTTCACCACGAGTGTACCGCTGTTGATGATGGTCTTTCCCGTGTAGTTGCTGTTGGCTGTGTTGAGGGTAACGCGACCATTGCCGTTCTTTACGAGGTTGGCATTGCCGGTGAAACCTCCTGTTCCGCCAATCGTGAAATCTTTCGTGTTGTTCTCGAAAGTGACGGAGCGGACAGGCATCAGTTCGTTGACTTGGATGTTCGTCGTGACGGCTGCGTCGTCGAACACGATGCCGTCGTCGGCAACGAATTCGGTGGCATTGCCGTTCAGTTCAAAGTTGTCGGATTGGTAATCCCAAGTGCCGCTTTCAGCACCGGTCCAGTGTACGTCGTCCGTAGCGGAGCGTTGCTCATTGATGACGAGCCACAGGGCGTTTTCTTCATTGACGATGGAGTAGGAGAGACCCTGCAATCCGCGCACGCTGATGCGGTCGGCCGCTCCTGTGAACGTGCCGGTGTAACTGACGAGGCGATAGCGAGCGGGTTGCGGCGCGGCAACGTCGGGGACGATGGTGAAGACGAGCGAACCGCCGTCAGCAATGGTGATGTCGCCGTTCACGGCAATGAGGTCGGCAGTGGCATCGGCATTGCGGATGTCCATTTCGGCAAACAGGCGAGCATTGATGTTGAGCCCTTTCTGCAACGTGATGGTGCCGAGCGGTTGCGACGCCGTTCCCGGCATGAGGCGACCGCCTTCATAGTTGAGTGCGCCTTCCAACTGCAGGTTGCCTGCAACGGTGGCATTGCCGGCGAGCGTTCCGCGTGCACGCAGTTCGACGGTGCCTTGAATGGTGTTGTTCACTTCGAGCACACCTTCGCTGATGTAGGTCGTGCCGCTGAAATTCATCGGCACATTGATGGTGAAGCGCCCTTGCTGGCTCTTCCACAAGTCCATGGTGCCGGCGAGCGCACCCGTGCCGCTGAGGCTGATGGTCTGTCCCTTGACAGGCATGGCATAGACGGCCGACGGACGCACTTCGGACGAAAGGGCGACGTTGCTGCCGGACGTGAGGTCGAACATCACGCTCTTGCCGTCGGCATAAGCGGCAGTGCCGTTGCGTTCAAAGTTGGTGAAACTGCTGCCTGCCCACGTCGTGGCGTTCGGTGCATAGATGAGGTCGGTGACCATACATGGAGGCAACTGCGGACGCGGCATGTCGTAGCCGAGATAGAAACCCGGGTTGGGACTCTGATAATACCCCTTCGTCGAGCAGTCGCCACGATAGTGGGGGTCTTCCAAGAGGCAGTAGATGTTGTTCACGTCGGTGGTGTAGTCGGTGGTAAATCCGCTGATACCCACCGTCACGCCGTTTTCCTTGTGCAGCAAGATGAGTTCTTCGCGCCAGTCGCCGATGATGTCGCCCCAGAAGGCAGCACGCTTGGCATAGACGGTGACGTAGCGCCAGTTGCTGAGTTTGGCAATTTCGATGAGTCGTCCCTTGAAGAAGTCCTGCACATATACATTGTAGTGGCTGTCGGAAGTCTGCACCACTTCGCGGTCGGGTTCTTCGTCCCACCAGATGCCTTCGCACGGATATTGGTTGCCGTATTCGGGAATGAGATTACCCTGTGCGTCGTAGACGCTGCCGTTCATCACCGACCACATTTCCCACCCGAGGTGGTTCTTGTCGATGTCCATACATTCGCCGCGACCGATGTCGCCCACGGCAGAAAGGTACCATTTCTTGATGAATTCGCCGGTGCCGGCGTCGTAGAGCACTTGTCCGAGCATGTCGCCTGCATTTTGCAGCACGGCGAAGGTCTCCAGTCCGGGGCGTTCGGGGTCGATGTCGCTCGAGCGGAAGCGGTCGCCATGGGCAATGCCCGTGTTGAACAGCGTGCCGCCTGTGTTGTTCATCGTGTAACTGCCTTCAATCATTTCGTCCTTGCCGTCGCCGTCCACGTCGCCGATGCGGATTTGGTGGAAGGTTGCACCGCCCGTGGGAGCGTTGAACAGTTCCTTGAATTCACCGGCCTTGCCGCTGCTGAAGTCGTAAGCCACACCGAGGTTGTAGTAGTGGTGGTCGCCACCGGTGCCGCGGATGTGCCACTCCATGACGACGGCAGGATGGACGCCGTCGTGGTAGAACACACCCATGTGTCCCACGTGCTTGTTGTACTCGTCGCCCATGAGCGAAGCACGGTTCGTGCGGTTGTAGTGCTGGTTGTACGATTGTTCGATATAGGCTTTCTCGCGTCCCGTCATTCCGTCGATGACGCTGATGTATCGCGGCGCATTGCGCGTGGACTGCGTTTCGTAGTTGATGATGCCGTCGCCGTCCGTGTCGCCCGTGGTCTTTCCGCCCACGTAGAGCCCGAACGTCTTGGTGTCGGGGTTCCAGAACTGCGTGCCGTCGGACGACTGAATCACCACCTCGCCCAGTCCGTCGCAGTCCATGTCAGCCACCGTGATTTGGTCGTCCTGCCCCGAACAACTCAGTTCGTTCGGACCCAGTTTCACCGTCCACAGGTGCTCGCCCGAACTCAGGTAGGCTTCGACGTAGCAATCCAGTCCGTTGGTGTTCGACGCGCGGTTTACGACATAGTCCATCTCACCGTCGCCGTTGAGGTCGATGGGCCACACGTACGACGTGTTGAAATCGCTGCTCCGCAACGGCGAACCGCCCTGCTCGAAGTTGATGTCCATGAACATCGACCGGCAGTCGCGCGACTTCATGCGGAACGCCTTGCTCGGTTCCGACTCCACGCCGTTGGCAACCATCGTCACCGTGACGTCGGAATTGACCGGAACCACCGACGTCGTCGTTTTCCAGTTCGTATTTGTCAGTGGCGCAGTATTTTTCTTCACGCCGTTCACATACACGTTATAGGTAGCCTGTTCAGGCTCTTGCGCCAACCGACGCCAAGTGACCGTCACGGCGCTGCCGTTCTGCACTGCCACCACACCACGGCCCAGCCGTTGCTGCTGCCGCTGAGCCATCGCCGCACACGGCAACAACGCCATGCACAGGATGCCAAAAGTTCGAATAAAGTTCATGTTTTCTGTTGTTTAGAAGTGTTTGCACCGCAAAGATAAACAAAAAATGCAAACATTTCGACACTTGCACCAATATATTGCAAAAAATTGGTGCGCACACGACGAAAAATTCCGACGCATCACAAGAAAAATTGCGACGCATCGGAATAAATTTTCTGACGCGTTGCAAAAAAACTTGCGATGCGTCAGAAAAAAACTTCGTATACACACGAATTTATCGGTATCGAAGATGTCGAGTTGGAAGAAGTGGATTTGGAACTTGGTGTGCTATTCCCAGATGCTAAAGCCAATGAGAGCGGCAATACCATAGAGAATCATTAAAATAATCCAGTTGATAACAAATTGCAGGATGATTGCCAGCCATTTAGAAGGTACTCTATTTTTAACAATTCTATCCACTGGCTGAGATATAAATCCGAAAATAACACAAACTATAATGATTACAATCCACATATTCTGAAGTAATATTTTTGTCGCAAAGATAAACAAAAAATGCAAACATTCCTACACTTGCATCAATATATTGCAAAAAATGCAGGTGT
>JAFLUS010000033.1:9412-11247 GCA_022508685.1 Prevotellaceae bacterium
AAAAAATGCAAACATTCCTACACTTGCATCAATATATTGCAAAAAATGCAGGTGTCCGCTATATAGTCCACTTCATGAGTAAATGGCGTATAAATTATCGGCTGATAATGAGTTTGCGAGCAGTATTGTCGATTTGGATGGAACCGAGCCGACCGAGCACGGATTGTCCGAGCAGCAGCGGTGCTTTCTGGTTGCGGACGACCGATGCTTTGACGTTGGTGAGCGTCAGTCCGCCGAATTCCACATTGCGCAGGTTGATGATGGTATCTTCCGAAATGTTGCCGTTGGCGTCGACAAAGCGTCCGGTGCCGACGAAGTCGTCGCGCTTGAGATAGCCGTTCTTCAGCATGAAGTTGGCTTCGAGTTGTGAGAGGGAAACGGTGGATGCACCGGTGTCGAAGATGAAGGTCAGCGGCAGGTCGTTGATGGTGCATTTCACGGAGGCGCATCCCTGTTCGGGCGTAAACGGAATTTCTATCTTTTCGGAGGTTTCTGCGTTGTTCACATTACCCTCGTTGCCGCCGCGAATGGATTTTGTCACCGTCCGAGGCTCAAATTGTTCTTGATACTGGTTGTAAAATTCTTGGAATGCAGGGGTTTGACGAAGGGAGTCGAGGTCGCTGTCAACCATGATGTGAGCGAAACTGTTGTACCCTTTTTCGACAGCCGTATGAAGATACGCTATGGATGTGTCGAACGCTCCCATTCGGGCATACAGGCAAGCAGCGTCGTAGTAGTTGCCCTCGTTCAACGTGTCTGTCTCGATGACTTGGTTCATGAAGTCAATGGCTTTGTCCTTTTCTCCTAAAGCGAGCCACGCATACATGGCACGGGATTCGTCGGTGGGAATGGAGTCGAGTTCTGTAATTTGCCGATACGTGTCCATGGCTTTGTCGGTTTCTCCTTTGAGCGTCAAGATGTCGGCTTTGGTCAAGAGCACACTAAGTTCGTCGGGCTGCAGCAATAGGCTTTTCTCCATATCGGTTAACGCTTCGTCGTACTGCTTGGTGTTTTTTCGGATGAAGCCTCTGCAGTAGTAGGCATAATAGAAATCGGGGAGTTGTTCTATGACGTCGCTCCAAAGCGAGATCGCTTTGTCATGGTCGCCGGCTGCATCAACGAAAATGGCTTTCCGCATGACGTACTGAATGTTGTCGGGGTCTAAAGCCAACGCCTTGTCCATGGCTTCGGCTGCTTTGTCGGGCTGTCCCAATTTATTATAGCAGTCGGCGATATCTTTTAATATATCCGGCTCATTGTCTATTTCGAGGGCTTTGTTGTAGGCTTCAATGGCTTCGAAATAGTTGTGGTTCTGCTCGTAGAGTTGTCCGGTGTAATAGGTCCATGCACCATTGTGCGGGTCGTTGACGGACTGCGCTTGCAGTTTCATGATAATCAGAGGTAACTGTTCTTCGGGAAAGAGATACATCATATAGTATGCTTTGTTATCATAATCAATGGACAGTGCCTTTATGATGTCGTCGGCTGCCTGCACGTATTTTTTCTGTTCGAGCAAACACTCTGCACGGAATGAATAGCCGGAAGAATATTCGGGTTCAAGTTGAATAGCCTTTGTGAAATGTTCAATGGCTTGGGGATAATCTTCTGCATCTCTTGCATTCCTGCCTATTCCCATATATCCGAGAACGTTGGCAGGGTTCAGTTCAATCATCTTTTTGAAATCTGCGTTGCTATCCTCTATTCTTTCAAGTTGATAGAACAATTGAGCGCGTTTTTCATAGGTTTCTTCATTGGTCTTGTCTACGTTCACTGCCAGATTGTAGTCCTCCAATCCTTTAATGGTATCGTCGATGCTCAAATAAATATCTCCTCGA
>JAFLUS010000330.1 GCA_022508685.1 Prevotellaceae bacterium
GAGACGGAGTGCTGAATGTCAGCATGCTATCTCATCATCTTCAGTACCCAGAGCCGGGATCGAACCGGCACGCCTTGCGGCATTGGTGTTTGAGACCAACGCGTCTACCAATTCCGCCATCTGGGCGATTGCGGATGCAAAGGTACGACAAAAAGTTGAAAGTTGAAAGTTTTCGTGCAGGAAATGTGAAAATTTTTTCAAGGCTGGCATGGCAATGTGTTCCAATTCATTTGATGCCTTCGCATGGGTGTACTTTGCAATGTCAGCGCCAGTCGCGGATGCCGTAGTATGCGGGCTTGGGCTGATACTGCGTGTCGAAGGGCGTGGCGTAGTTGTCGGCGCCGAGCCATGAGTCGCGGTCGCTGAGGTTCCAGAAGGTGACGCAGTCGATGACGTCGGCATGGCGGCGGAAGACGTCGAAGACGCGGGTGTATTGGGCGGTGAGCAGGGCGTCGAGCGAGTCGACATCGGCTTCGACGGTGCGGCTGAATTGGAGTTGTCCGCCTTTTTCGCGGTTGGCGCGGATGTCGAGTTCGGTTACGTGGATGTGGTCGACGACGCGGCGGTAGTTGTTAATCGCGGCTTCGAGGAGTGCGCTGTCGGGGTAGTGGATGTTGTAGTGTCCCTGCATGCCGATGCCGTGGATGGGGATGCCGCGTGCCTTCATCCGTTCCACCATCTGGCAGATGCGTTCGCACTTCACGGGGTCGGTTTCGTTGTAGTCGTTGTAGAAAAGGAGGGCGTCGGGGTCGGCTTCGTGGGCGTAGACGAAGGCTTTTTCGATGAATTCCTCGCCTGCGATTTGGTAGAGTGTGGAGGGTCGGTAGGGATTGTCGGCACGGGGGTCGTCGGTGATGGCTTCGTTGACGACGTCCCAGCAGTAGACGACGTCGCGGTAGCGGCTGACGATGGCGTGGATGTGCCGGCGCATCCGTTGCAGCAGTTCTTCCTTGGTGGCCTGTCCGTTTTCGCCTTCAAACATCCAACGGCCGATTTGGTTGTGCCAGACGAGGCAGTGTCCGCGCATGCGGAGTCCGTTCTTGCGGCAGAAATTGGCGATGCGGTCGGCTGCGTCCCAGCGGAAGTTGCCTTCGGAGGGTTCGGTCGGTTCGGGCTTCATGTCGTTTTCCGCCGTGATGCTGTTGTAGTTTTGCACGAGGAGTGCCGATTGCAGCGAGTCGGCAATGTTGCGTTGGTTGACGGCGACGCCCATTTTGAAGAATCCTTCGTAGGCATCTTTGAGTCCGTCGAACGGCTGTTGTGCATGGGCGACAGTGGCGGTGGCTGCGACGAGGGCTGCGCAGAGGGTGGTGCGGATAGTGCTGTTCATGGTGTCGTATGGGGTTTGAAGTGATTGGCAAATAGGTGTTGCCGATGCAAAGATAGTAAAAATTTGCTATTGTTGCAATACGGCGGCTATATATAATATAAGGAACGCGCACACGCGCGCGAGGAAAATGCGATTTGATGACGAAGATGTCGTCAAATGCTTAATTGTTTGAGTATGAATGATTTGGCAATTTCTTGATTTTCGTTCCGAAGAATGGCTGAAAAAACACTGCAGTCTGGAAAAATTTTCATCGGAGTGTTTTTTTCTCGAAACTATAGTTTCGTGCATGCGCAGACTGCAGTCTGAAAATGTGAAAACTATAATCTTTTTCTGCCGCTTTTCCGGCGTGCGAAATGGGCATGGACGTGGGCGCAAGAGAAAATCCGTATCCCGGCGTCGGAACACGGATTTTCCTGCATAACAATTATCGTGAATGGCTTGTT
>JAFLUS010000331.1 GCA_022508685.1 Prevotellaceae bacterium
ATGCAGCCGAAGCCAACGTAATGGCATTTTCTTCACGCTTCTGCAGCAACATCAGATACAGACCCGCTTTCACTTCTTGCTGACGACTGATGTCACCGATGGCACGTTCACGCGACGGAGCCGACGAAATGTTGCTGGAATGTTTATTGTATTGGCTTTGCAAATCATTGCGTTGAATAGACAGTTGACGACGTGCAGAAATGAGCGAACCTTTGATGTTCATCAACATATCTTCGGCTGCGGTGGTCAGTTGTATCACAGCCGGGTTACTTTCGGATGCACTGCGAAGGAGGTTGTTGCGTTCGCTGACGAGTTGGTTGTATTGTGTAATGACCGAAATCAGTGCAGACTGCTGCAGACCGATGTTCGACGGAATAATTTGCAAATGGTTTGCCGGCAGGTTGACATATTCAGAGATATATTCCAACAGATTAAGTTGTGTTGTTACATCCACTAACCGATTTTCATAATCCAGTTTCTGCGACATATCGATTTGTGCATCACTTTTGGCATCGACGATTCCGGCATCTTGCTTATATTTCTGCAGTTCCGATTCGGTTTGTCCCAATTCTTTACTGATAAGTGCCAGACGTTCGTCAATAAATTTTGCCGTACGTTTTGCTTCCTCCGTATTGTCCTTGTTGGCATCTTCATTATATACGTATGCCAATTGTTGCAGATAGTCGCGTCCACGTTCAGGGATGTTGTCCACCATGTTGATTTGTGCAATCGTCGTCGTTTTTGACGAAGGAGCGACGGTAATGCGCGACGTATAGGCGGAAGCCATGCGGTCAAGCGGATAGATGTAGACGGTGAACGGACGTGTCAGATTGAAAGGGTCATCAATATCCATCGTCAGAAGCAACGGATTTTTTTCCACCGTTATTCTACCTACTTCTGTATTGATGGTTGCGGGGAAATGCAGCAATGGCTTGGTCAACACACATGGGTCGCCATTCTTCACATAGTGCACGAGTGCCTCTACGCCCGAATCGTTGTTTGCCAATTCCATTTTAATGACGGAAGACAACGAATCAAGTTCATAGGCATCGATATCCACCAAATAGGGAGCATATTTTCCATAGATTTCATGCGGGCGCATACGTCCGTCTACATAATATGCCACGTACAGTTTCAGATTTCTGACTACTTCCTTGTTCAGCGTGCGCGTGCTCAACACCTCAAGTTCGTTGTCGAAACCGTTACTGCTGTTTTTGAATCCCATCTCATTGAGCGTCGTACTGATGGACGATGCTGCCGGACGTCGTTCCTGTTCCTTTATCAGAATTTTAGTGCTGATGCTGTACATCGGTGTTTGGTAACGTATATACACATGCGCTACAGCCAAACACACAATGATAGAAGCCAATATCCAATATTTATAGCGGACAAGCAAATACCACAAAAATTGCAAATTAAAATTCGATGCCTGTTCCTGTGACACATATTCACCATAATTGCCACTATTGCTCTCTACAGATTGCAAATGTTGCTCTGTCATCATACGATTGAATCCAGTCTATAAAATTACTATATTTATACACATTCCGATATGGCCGACACTCTCTTTTGACAATGCCCAATATCGCATTCTACGCCATAAATTCGTGCAAAGTTAACAATTATTTTCTGAACAACCACAAAAGACCGAAATTTTTATTTTATTGCAAATGGAATTATGTTTTTGAAAAAATCCTTAAGATGTTAAAACATTTTAACAATCAGTGTTAAAATTAACATTTGAGTGTTAA
>JAFLUS010000332.1 GCA_022508685.1 Prevotellaceae bacterium
ATGCAGCCGAAGCCAACGTAATGGCATTTTCTTCACGCTTCTGCAGCAACATCAGGTACAGACCCGCTTTCACTTCTTGCTGACGGCTGATGTCTCCCAATGCACGCTCGCGTGATGGAGCCGACGAAATATTGCTCACATGCTTGTTGTATTGACTTTGCAAATCATTGCGTTGGATAGACAACTGACGGCGTGCAGAAAGGATAGACCCTTTGATATTCATCAGCATATCTTCAGCCATACTGGTCAATTGCACTACAGCAGGGTTAGAATCTGACGCACTGCGAAGCAAATTGTTGCGTTCACTGACGATTTGATTGTACTGCGAAATCACCGATACCAATCCTGCTTGTTGCAAGCCTACATTCGATGGGATAATTTGCAAATGGTTAGCCGGTGAATTGACATATTCGGAAATATACTCCAACAGGTTGAGTTGGGTCGTTACGTCAACCAACTGATTTTCATAATTGAGTTTTTGAGACATGTCAACTTGCGCATCACTCTTAGCATCAACGATTCCGGCATCTTGCTTATACTGCTGCAATTCCGTTTCCGTTTGTCCCAATTCTTTGCTAATCAGTCCCAAACGTTCATCTATGAATTTTGCCGTACGCTTTGCTTCTTCTGTATTATCTCTGTTCGCATCTTCATTATATACGTATGCCAATTGTTGCAAATAGTCACGTCCGCGTTCGGGAATATTGTCTATCATCGTCACCTGCGCTATCGTGGTCGTTTTCGATGATGGAGTGACTGAAAGGCGCGATGCATATGCTGATGCCATCTTATCAAGCGGATAAATGTAGACCGTAATGGGACGTTCCAACGCAAAAGGATTGTCGACCTTCATCGAAAGAAGCATGGGGTTCTTTTCCACGGTAATCTTTCCGACTTCCGTATTGATCGATGCAGGGAAATGCAACAAAGGTTTGGTTAACACGTATTGTTCGCCTTTTAATGTATAGTGAACCATGGCTTCAACACCACCAGCCTTGCTCTCCAATTCTATACGAATCGTGGACGACAGCGAATCAAGGTCATAGGAACTGATATCCACTAAATATGGAGCATATTTTCCATAGATTTCATGTGGACGAAAACGTCCTTCCATATAATACGCCACATAGTATTTCAGCGAACGTACCACTTCTTTATTCAATGTACGTGTAGCCAACACTTCAAGTTCGTTTTCAAAGCCATCACTGATATTCTTGAGTCCTATTTCATTGAATGTCTTGCTGATGGACGATGTTGACGATCGGCGGTCTTGTTCTTTAATCAAGATTTTTGAACTGATGCTATATTGCGGTGTTTGGTAACGTAAATACACATATGCTGCCGCCATACAAAGGATAATGGAAACCAAAATCCAGTATTTGAACTTCAAGAACAAATACCATATAAACTGAATATTAAAATTAGATTCTTGTTCCTGTGGTGCATATTCACCATAATTGCCATAATAACTTTCGGCATTTTTTACATTTTGGTCCGTCATCTTTGATTGAATCAATATATGAAATTAGAGGTTACATTTTGCAATGCAGCCGGCATAACTTATGCTGCATTATAAATCCGTGCAAAGTTAGCAATTATTTTCTGAACAACCACAAAACGACCGAAATTTTTACTTTATTGTAAATGGAATTATGTTTTTGAGTAAAAGATTTTGATTGTGATATAAAGACCTTTAAGATGTTAAAACATTTTAACAATCAGTGTTAAAATTAACATTTGAGTGTTAA
>JAFLUS010000333.1 GCA_022508685.1 Prevotellaceae bacterium
GCATTCGGAAGTACCGCTACAGCGTAGCCTGCGGACTGCTGGCAGACCTCGCCGGCATCATTGCAGCCATCTGCTTCAGTTACTTCTTCTTTTACAATTGATAACCAACACATCATTTATTACATGAATCCACGTCTAACCTTTGCCATTGCTGCCTTGTCAGCAACCACGCTCTTCAGTTGCCACCACACAGATGCACCATCTTCATCCTCCGACGCTCAACTCGATTCTCTCCGTAATGGTATAGCCTTTATCCCTACTGTGAACATTACCGTCGACGGCAGAACATACAATGTGGCGGATATTGAAGACGAAGCACACGTCTACCGCAACGATGCCAAACCTGAACAATGTTTTATCGTCATTTCCAAGCGAGAATACCGACTATACGTCTACGAAGCCGACAGCGACACGGCACTCATTGCCCACTTCCCTATTTGCTATGCAAAAAATCCCGAAGCCAAAGAGCGCGGAGGCGATATGCGTACACCGGAAAGCACGATGGCATCCCCATTCCGCATTTCACAGATACAACCCGCTGATTTCTGGTGCCATGATTTTTCCGATGGGCGAGGTCCCATCCTTGCGTACGGCAACTGGTTTCTTCGACTTGATACACCCGGATTTACGGGTATAGGTATTCATGGTAGCACCAACAATGAGGCGTCTGTCCCCGGGCGCGACAGCGAAGGCTGCATCCGGATGCGCGATGCTGACCTCTGCACGTTGCACGACAAATTCGTCACTATCGGTACACCGGTCATTATCAAAGGAATTAATGAAATGAAACTTCCGTTTGAGCAGCGTGCCCAACAGCAAACGGGCGATGCCTACTGTCCGCCACGCAAAGGAAATCCGTTGGCACAAACCGCTACGCCTGCAGATTCTACCGCACATACTAATTAAATCCATTCATCTTTATACACTATTCCCCATGAAACGTCTGACACTTTTGTGCTGCATCGTCTCCACAGCCACGTTGCTCTTCACTTCCGTCACGGCTGCAACACCTGAACATTCCGAACTGCAAGCCACTACACAGCAATCGCAACGCTATGTAGTATTGAATGCGAGCCGACTGCGCTTGCGTTTCGAACCTAACCTCAATTGCGGTTGGTTGCACGGCAGTAACGGAAAACCGAAGTTTCTTTCCAAAGGTACGCGCTTGCCCTATGCCGGAGAAAGCGGCGATTTCTATCGCGTGCTCTACAACAATCAACATCTCTATGTGGCGAAGCAATATGCGTACACCGAATATTACGGGGCTTCCACCCACAGCAATTCGCGGTCGAGCACGCATAAGTCTTCACAGAAATACTTTGCCGTCATCAATGGTACCCATGTGCGTCTGCGCACCGGCCCCGGCACGCAATATGCGTACTTCACATGGACCGATGGTTCTCCCCTTTATCTGCCCAAAGGCACATACCTTGAATATGTAAGCGATGCCGGTGAGTTCTACAAATGCCGCTACCAAGGTCGCATTGTTTACCTTTCCAAACAATATTCCTATATTACACGCTGACACTATGACACTCCGCAACTTTCTTTTCTTTGCCTGCCTGCTCTTTGCCGGCACACTTTCGGCACAGACGGCGTCCGCAGACCGCGACATGAAATATATCACCGTAGGAAAGAAGACATACCACGTTTATGA
>JAFLUS010000334.1 GCA_022508685.1 Prevotellaceae bacterium
GTCACGTTGATTGTATCCGTCTGTAAAATAAGAACTTACGGCGTGATGGATAGGCGTGACGGGTGACGGATGTAAAATTCGTGAAAACAGAGGGGGAGAGACGGCCACAGAAAAATTCCAGGCGCGGGAATAAAAATTCCACGGTCGGGAACAATAATTCCATGCCGCGAACAACCATTGCCAACGGGCATCCGCCACATGTCCATCACATCCGTCACATATCCGTCACACCATAAACGCCAGTTTTTCAGGTTGTTATGTCGGTTTGACGGATGTGACGGATGTTTTAAATCTTATTCTGCATCCGCCGGCTTGTCAAGATGCACTTCCTTGTCAACCACCTCGCCGTTCAGAATCTTGAAGGAATTGAGGTAGATGCCTTCGTGCAGCGAGAGGATGGCGTAACGGATGTTGGGGTCGTTGGCCAGCCGCAGGTCTTCCTGCGACGGACGGGAAGGTGAGGCGGGATGCGAGTGCCAGTTGGCCAGGATTTTCAGGCCGTTGGCACGGGCGTACTTCAGGGCAGCGAACTGGTCGCGCGGCGCAAAGGAAAAGTGCTCTGGCGAGTGGTCGACGTTCTCCATCCAGAAGTTTTCGGTCACGGTGTCGCCCTTGCCCAGCAAGTAGCCGCACGACTCGTTCGGTGCGTCTTGCTGGGCTTGGCGGATGATGTCGTCAATGACGTGTTGTTCAATTTTCATAATCAGTGTTTTTTAAGGTCGCAGGCGGCCTGCTCGTAGTCAATGAGGTGCCCGATGGTGGGATGTTCTCCGCAGATTTCGCATGTTGGGCGCTGTTTGACGTTGACGGTACGGAACTGCATTGTCTTGGCATCGAACGTCAGCAGGCGGTTGGTGAGCAGTTGCCCCACGCCCGTGAAGTACTTTAAGGTTTCGGCCGCCTGAATAGTGCCGAGCATACCGGCAATGGCTCCCAGCACACCGGCTTGCGAACAGGTGGGTACTGCTCCGGCGGGAGGCGGCTCTTTGAAGAAGCAACGGTAGCAGGCTGTGCCGGGCAAGTGGGTGAATGTCTGCCCATTGAAACGAAGGATGCCGCCATGAGAAAAAGGCTTACCGGCCATGACACAGGCATCGTTGATGAGGAACTTGACGGGGAAATTGTCGGTTCCATCGACGATGAAGTCGTACTCCTTGATGATGTCCAGTGCGTTGTCAGCGAAGAGGAACTCCCGATAGGTGTCCACCTTCACGTCGGGGTTGATGGCCTGAATTTTCTCCTTGGCGCTCTCCACTTTGGCTATGCCTATGTCTTTTGTGAAATGGATGACCTGCCGCTGAAGGTTCGACAAGTCCACCACGTCAGCGTCGATGATGCCGATGCGACCGATGCCTGCCGCCGCTAAGTAGAGGCTGACAGGAGCACCCAGACCGCCAGCCCCCACGACGAGCACCTTGGCGTTCATGATTTTCTCCTGCCCCTCGACACCCACGTCCTGCAACAGGATGTGGCGGGAGTAGCGCTGTATCTGCTCTTCGGTGAAGTCAATCATCGTGAGCCTCCTCCCATGAAATAGAGGAAGTCCACGTTGTCGCCTTCCTTGATTTGTATGCCGTCCCACTCCGTGCGGTC
>JAFLUS010000335.1 GCA_022508685.1 Prevotellaceae bacterium
TGATATTCCCCGCCATCCACTACACGATGGGCGGCATCTGGGTAGACTACGAACTGCAGACCTCCATTCCCGGACTCTTCGCCATCGGCGAGTGCAACTTCTCCGACCACGGAGCCAACCGCCTCGGCGCCAGCGCACTCATGCAAGGCTTGGCAGACGGCTACTTCGTACTGCCTTACACCATCCAGAACTATCTGGCCGACCAAGCCATCTGGCCACGCATCCCGACCGATGCACCCGAATTTGCCGAAGTCGAAAAGGCAACCGAAGACCGCATCCAGAAACTGCTCAACATCAAGGGCAAGCGCAGCGTCGACTCCCTCCACAAGGAACTCGGCCACATCTGCTGGGAATACATCGGCATGGGTCGCACGAAGGAAGGACTGGAGAAAGGCATCAAACTCATCGACGAACTGCGTCACGAGTTCGACACCAACCTCTTCATCCCGGGCAGCCGCGACGGACTGAACGTCGAACTCGACAAGGCCGTCCACCTCGACGACTTCATCACGATGGGTAAACTCATCGCCTACGACGCACTCAGCCGCGAAGAATCCTGTGGCGGACACTTCCGCGAGGAACACCAGACGGAAGAAGGTGAAGCCAAGCGCGACGACGAAAACTTCTTCTACGTTGGCTGCTGGAAGTATCAGGGCAACGACGCCACCGCACCCGAACTCCTCAAGGAGCCCCTCGAATACGAAGCAATCAAGGTTCAAACCCGTAACTACAAGAACTAACCACTATGGCAAAGAACATATCAGTCACCATCAAGTTCTGGAAACAGAACGGCCCCAAAGACAAAGGCCACTTCGACACCCACGAACTGAAGAACATCCCCGACGACACGTCGTTCCTCGAGGCACTCGACATCCTCAACGAAGAACTCATTGAGGCAGGAAAAGAACCCTTCGTCTTCGACCACGACTGCCGCGAAGGCATCTGCGGCATGTGCTCGCTCTACATCAACGGTACGCCACACGGCAAGACCGAACGCGGAGCCACCACCTGCCAACTCTACATGCGCCGATTCAAGGACGGCGAAACCATCACCGTAGAACCTTGGCGCTCAGCCGGATTCCCCGTCATCAAGGACTGCATGGTCGACCGCACCGCCTTCGACAAAATCATGCAAGCCGGCGGATACGTCAGCGTGCGCACCGGAGCACCACAGGATGCCAACGCCATCCTCATCCCCAAGCAGAACGCCGACGAAGCCATGGACTGCGCATCATGCATCGGATGCGGAGCCTGCGTCGCAGCCTGCAAGAACGGTTCAGCCATGCTCTTCGTATCGTCGAAAGTCAGCCAACTCGCACTCCTCCCGCAAGGACGTCCCGAAGCCGCACGCCGTGCCAAAGCCATGGTAGCCAAGATGGACGAACTCGGATTCGGCAACTGCACCAACACCCGTGCCTGCGAAGCCGTATGCCCCAAGTGCGAAACCATTGCCAACATCGCACGCCTCAACCGCGAATTCATCAAGGCAAAACTGGCAGACTAACCCCACGAATCCTATTCATTCACAACCCATTCAGACCGCTACTCCACCCCGAGCAAGCGGTCTGAATGCATTTACGCCACAC
>JAFLUS010000336.1 GCA_022508685.1 Prevotellaceae bacterium
AAATTTAACTTTTTTTGTTGACATACCGAACATTCCGCCTCGTTTTTGTAGGAAAGTTATCAGATTTCATCTTTTATAGAAGATAAAAACGTAAATTTTGGCAATTTTGTCTTTTATAAAAGATAAAATTCTTATTTTTGCACCGAAATTCAACGATAACGATATGGATATTTTCGTACGGCAACATTATTTAGACCAAATCGCACGTTATTTGGGCAAAGACACCATCATTATTCTGACAGGACAACGTCGTGTGGGTAAGAGTTATCTCCTGCGCTTGTTCAGAGAGAACGTCAGTAAGGATGAACGCGCCAACATCATCTATATCGACAAAGAAAAGAAAGAGTACGACAGCATTAAGACCTATACGGACTTGAATGCCTATATTGATGAACGACGCCTTGCTGACAAGCGGAACTATATTCTCATTGATGAAATTCAAGACATTGCCGCATTTGAAAAAAGCATCCGCAGTTATTACGAAGAACCCGATATAGAAATCGTGGTGACGGGTTCCAATTCCAAAATGCTTAGCAGCGATTTGAGCACACTCATCGGAGGCAGATACAAGGAAATCTACGTTCAAGCCTTGAGTTATGCTGAATTTATGCAATTTCATAACTTGCCCGATACCGACGACACGTTAACCCAATACATCCAATTGGGTGCCTTGCCCGGTTTAGCAAAGATGGGACTGGACGAGCAGGATGCGCGGGAATATCAAATGGATGTCTACCACACCGTTCTCCTTAAAGACGTCGTGATGCGCAACCAAATCCGCAACGTCGCTTTTCTCGAAAACCTTGTCCGTTTCCTTGCTGACAACACCGGCAAACTCATTTCTGCCAACAGCATTTCCAAATATATGAAATCGCAAGGCGAAAGCATCACTTCCTCTGCCATCATCAATTATGCCCAATATCTGTGCGATGCCTACGTCGTTCATAAAGTCAGCCGTTACGACATCCATGGTCGGCGGCTGTTTGAGAGCAACGACAAATTCTACTTTGAAGACCACGGCATCCGCAATGCCCTTGCCGGCGGCACGCGCGAAGGTGATATTGAGAAAGTTATCGAAAACATCGTCTACAACCACCTCATCCGTTTAGGATATGCCGTGATGGTTGGGCAGTTGCAAGCAGGAGAAATCGATTTTGTCGGGACAAAACCCGACGGCAGTCGCGTCTATGTGCAAGCCGCCTACCTCATAGCCGACAATCAAACCCGCGAACGCGAATTTGGCAATCTCCGCGCCATTGCGGACAACTATCCCAAATACGTGATTTCCATGACACCCCTTGTTACCCGTATCGACGACAACGGCATTACTCACCTTCATTTGCGTACATTCCTTACGCAAGGATTGTGATGCACGATTGTTTGTTCGAGCGTGAATGGATTATAAATTTCCGGTTATGGATTGCATGGTCTTTTTGTCCAGTTTGACGACCTTGTCCTGATAGTGCAGAAAGGCGCGTTTTCATTAAGGTATGTTCCCGTCATTTTCGGCAAAAAGACTATAGTTTTTTCGCTGTTTCAGAACCGCTGAAAAAAGACTATAGT
>JAFLUS010000337.1 GCA_022508685.1 Prevotellaceae bacterium
ATTACATTATTCACATCATTAAACCATTCACATTATGGATTCTAAAATTTTAATTCCTATCTTTACAGCCGTGGTGCTGCCCGTCTCCATTGTTTTTATCGTTAATGTTGCGCGGATGTATAAGCATAAGAAAGAGACGGAACTTCTCGCTAAAGCCATAGAGTCGAACAAGGATATTGATACCGACCGGTTGATAGAGATGCTGTACAAGCCACGATGCACTGCCCGGCAAAGGCTGATGATTCAACTCTATCGCGGATGCGTGCTGTCGTTGCTCGGACTGGTGTTTGTCATATTCGGTGTGGTCGGCTTAACCTTTGATGATTTTTCGTTACGCGACAGCATCCCTGCGTTGATGTTGGGCAGCATATTCTTTGCCATCGGATTCAGTTATTTCATTGTCTACTTCGTTTCGCGCAAACACGTTGACGACGACAAGTAGGAGCGGAGCACATGACTCGTGAGCAATTCATATCCCATGTGGAGGGCACGCAGAAGGCGTTTCGGCGTTTTCTTGTGGCTCTCTGCTGTGGAGATGCCGCACTGGCGGATGACATTGCGCAGGAATCGCTGATTAAAGCCTATTTGTCAAGCGACGGTTTCGACCATCCCGAGAAGTTTACGGCATGGATTTACCGCATCGGTTACCATACGTTTCTGAACCATCGGCGGTCGGAGCGGACGTTTGCCGACTATGATGCCGTGCGTCATGTGGCTGCCGACGTGCTGACGGACAAGGCTTTTCGGTATGACGACCTGTATGCAGCACTCCGTCGGCTGCCCGAAAAGGAGCGGATGGCGATTCTGCTGTTCTATCTTGAAGGGTATGCCGTGAAGGAAATTGCCGACATTGTCGGTGCGTCGCCCGATGCCGTCAGGCAGCATTTGTCGCGGGGACGCCACCATCTGCGCAATTTGATAGAACCTACACGTTAATTGATGATGCTTATGGAAGACGATAAAATAAGGGATTTGTTCAAAGGTTTCGAACCAGACCTGTCGTCCGATGTGTCGTTTATGAACCGACTGCGATGCAAACTCGATTCAGTGGAATTGGTGCGGCAGCATCATGCCGCAGTCAAAGCCCGAAGCCGGAAGGCTGTCGTGATAGCCGCCATGGCAGGCTTCGTTGCCGGTTGTTTGTGCTCGTTAGCGTTGCCATACGTCGGTACGGCCGTTGCGTCGTGGCGAATGTCCATGCCCGACGAATCGTTGCTGACGTTCCTTGCCGACTATTACCAAGTGCTGGCATGGCTCGTCATTGGCGGCATGGCAATGATGACGGCAATGAACGCATACGACCTCTCGCTCGCTGTGATGAAGATGCGAAGAAAGTAGGTTTTCGTGCACCGCATTCTACGACTTTGTGCGCTTCGGAGGACGTTTACGTAAAATGGGTGAACGACTTATGCCGATTCAATGGTTTTGGCAATTTTTTCGATGTTCAGGCTGCGAGCCGATGCGTCGATGATGTCTTTGTAGATGCC
>JAFLUS010000338.1 GCA_022508685.1 Prevotellaceae bacterium
CTACCTCATCACCCGCGGCGTCACCCAAACCATCCTCTACCCCACCATTTGGAAATAATATGCTCACATCCCATTCTTAATGCTCCGGCACACTTTCTTTACCATTTTTTTCGTCTTTACAAATAAATTCGTAACTTTGCAACGCAAATGGTGCACGACGGACGGCAACGTGCGTCGGTGCCGTGATGCTGCCGAAATGGTGGAATGGTAGACACGAGGGACTTAAAATCCCTTGGCCGTAATGGCTGTGCGGGTTCGAGTCCCGCTTTCGGTACACACTCCCACATCCGCATCCCTACGGGTGTGGGAGTTGATTTTTCAAACGACCATTTTATACCCTTACGAACGATGAAGAAAATGTTTTGGAGTACGGCTGCCGTCATCTGCCTCATGGCTTGCACGGCAGGAACGGCGCACAGTGAAACCGAAATGGCGGCTGACAGCATGGAAACGGCATCTGCAACCGACGTCCCCGACGCACAGGAACCGACTTTGCCCGACACCCTCACCATTGCCATGTGTGGCGACATCATGATGGGTACGACCTATCCGTCACGCCAATTGCCTCCGAACGACGGACGCGACCTCTTCGCCGACACGAAAGCCATTACGCAACGTGCCGACCTCGCCGTCGGAAACCTCGAAGGTACGCTCTGCGACGGCGGCACCAGCACGAAGGGTACGGGCAAGTACAGTTACTCGTTCCGCACCCCGACCACCTATGTCGCCAACCTCACCGATGCGGGTTACGACTACATGAGTCAGGCGAACAACCATGCCAACGACTTCGGCGAGACGGGCATCCGTTCGACGGAAAAGGTGCTCGATGCCGAGGGTATCAAATATTCAGGCATTGCCGGACGGGCAGAATCGGCGATTGTGGAACGCAACGGCGTGAAGTACGGCATCTGCGCTTTCGGACACAACCGCTACACGCTCAAGCATCGCGACGTTGCCACCGTGCGTCGCATCCTTGCCGACCTGCGCCCGAAGTGCGACATTCTCGTCGTTTCGTTCCATGGTGGTGCCGAAGGAAAGGACAAGACGCACCTGCCGCAAGGCATGGAGACGTTTCTCGGTGAAGACCGCGGTTCGCTCCGCGAGTTCGCCCACCTCTGCATCGACCTCGGTGCCGACGTCGTCTATGGTCATGGCCCGCACGTCACTCGCTGCGTCGAAGTCTACAAAGACCGCTTCATTGCCTACTCGCTCGGCAACTTCTGCACTCCCTACGGCATCAACGTGAGCGGCATCAGCGGACATGCTCCCGTCGTGGAAATCCAAATCAACAACAAGGGCGAGTTCCTTCAAGGCAAAATCCACTCGTTCATCCAACAACGCGGCATCGGCCCGCGCACCGACGCCACCCACAGCGTGGCACGGCAGATGAAGTCGCTCACGGAAAGCGACATCCAGCAACGCACGTTTACGATTGACGACGAAGGAAATATCCGCCGCAA
>JAFLUS010000339.1 GCA_022508685.1 Prevotellaceae bacterium
TCGGTGCCGCTGCACCTTCGCCGTCAAGCCGTCCATATAAATATGAAAGGCTGCGACTCTCGCTTTCCGCAGCAAAGGTACGGAAAAGCAAGAATAAAACAAAAAAGTACACCACGAAATTTGTTTTATTGCCAAACAGAAAATGCAATTTTTTCGTACATTTGCGTTATTTATAAGGAAAACCAAAGATGAAAGATATGATAAGAAAAGCAATGCTGTTGCTGTTAGTCATGGTGATAGTGCCGACGATACAGGCAAAGAAGAAAGAGAAAAAAATGGCGGGCTACGTAATGGTCTACCATAAGGATGTGGACCATGGGCTGCACATGGCATATAGTTGGGACGGCTACACGTGGACGGCACTCAATGATGACCAACCGGTGATGGCGGGCGACACGATAGCGGAGCAGAAGGGCATTCGCGACCCGTTCATTTTCCGCAGTCCCGATGGAGGTTTCTGCGTGGCAATGACTGATTTGCACGTGTTCGGACAGCGCGACGGCTACCGCACGACGCAGTGGGAACGCGACGGACGGAAGTATGACTGGGGCAACAACCGCGGATTGGTGTTGTTGAAGTCGTCGGACCTTATTCAATGGACGCGCACGAATTTAGATTTTACGAAACTCACGTGTTCGACCGGTATGCCGGATGTTGACGGAGCACCACTCTCGTGGGAAGATGTCGGCTGTGTGTGGGCGCCCGAAATGGTGGTTGACGACCGCTCGGGACGAATTCTCATGCACTTTACTACTCGTTTTCTGCGGAGCAGGAACTTCATTTATTATGTCTATATGAACGACGACTTCACGGCAATGACGTCGGAACCGAAGTTGCTTTTTGGTTCGGAAAAGGACGAAAACGGCAATTTCAGATTTAACATGATAGATTCGGACATTGTCAAAGTGGGTGATACCTATCATTTGTTTGCAACGCAGCATGGATTGCCTGTGCATGCGACGAGCGACTGCGTAACCGGACCTTACGTCCAAGATGCGTCGTTCAGCGATGGGGAGTCGCAACGGCACGAGGCTCCCAACGTGTGGAAACGCATCGGGGAAGACAAGTGGATAATGATGTTTGACAATTACTCTCGCAATCCGCACAATTTCGGTTTCCTCGAAACGACTGACTTCAAGACGTTCACACCGATAGGGTATTTTGACGAACCGGAGAGCCCGATGAAACGTACCAACTTTGCGGAGCAGAAGCATGGTGCGGTGGTGCAGGTGACGAAGGCTGAACTGAAAGCGCTCATCGCACATTGGAAGAAGTAGGGCAGGTGAGTGCTGACGGCAGAACAAAGAAAAGAGAAAACCTCCTCTCGGCAAGTGTCCGAAGGGAGGTTTTCTCTTTGTGGAGTAGAGGCGTTTGCTTAATATGCACGTGCGATAATCACGCGGCATTTGGAGGGTTTGCCGCTCACCATG
>JAFLUS010000034.1 GCA_022508685.1 Prevotellaceae bacterium
ATTTTAGGCGTATGCATAAGCGTTTTCACGTTTATGCGCACGCCTAAAACGGTTTGTGCGTAAGAAATTTGGGGTTGTTTACAACGATTTATAATTCGCTGTGTATCATACGATTCCTTGTGCCATCATGGCTTTGGCGACTTTCATGAAGCCGGCGATGTTGGCACCGCGGACGTAGTTGATGTAGCCATCGGGTTGTGTGCCGTAGGTGACGCACTGGTGGTGGATGGCGTGCATGATAGAGTGGAGACGTTGGTCGACTTCGTCGGCTGACCACGAGAGGTGCATGGCGTTTTGGGTCATCTCAAGTCCGCTGGTGGCTACGCCGCCGGCATTGACTGCCTTGCCGGGTGCATAGAGTAGATGGGCGTCGATGAAGGCGTCGATGGCTTCGGGGGTGCAGCCCATGTTGGAGATTTCGCCGACGCAGATGCAGCCGTTTTGGATGAGTTGGCGTGCATCGTCGCCGTCGAGTTCGTTCTGCGTCGCGCAGGGGAGGGCGATGTCGCAGGGTACTTCCCATGGTCGGCGTGCGGGAACGAACTGGGCTGAGGGGAATTCGTCGGCATAGGGTTGGCAGATGTCGTTGCCGCTGGCACGGAGTTCGAGCAGATAGTCGATTTTTTCGCCGCTGATGCCGTCGGGGTCGTAAATGTAGCCGTCGGGTCCACTGATGGTGATGACTTTGGCGCCGAGTTGCGTGGCTTTGGTGGCTGCTCCCCATGCGACGTTGCCGAATCCGCTGATGGCTACGGTGCGTCCTTGGAGGGAAAGTCCGCGTGTCTGGAGCATTTCGCTGACGAAATAGAGTCCGCCGAATCCTGTGGCTTCGGGACGGATGAGTGAACCGCCAAATTCGAGTCCCTTGCCTGTGAGTACGCCGCTCCAGTCGCGGGTGAGTTTCTTGTATTGCCCGAAGAGGTAGCCTACTTCGCGTGTGCCGACGCCGATGTCGCCTGCGGGTACGTCGATTTCGGGGCCGATGTAGCGATAGAGTTCATTCATGAAGGCTTGGCAGAAACGCATGATTTCGGCATCGCTCTTGCCGCGGGGTGAGAAGTCGGAACCGCCTTTGCCGCCGCCCATGGGGAGGGTGGTGAGGGCGTTCTTGAAGGTTTGCTCGAAGGCGAGGAACTTGAGGATGGAGAGGTTGACGGAAGCGTGGAAACGGAGTCCGCCTTTGTAGGGACCGATGGCGCTGTTGAACTGTACGCGGTAGCCGATGTTGACTTGTACTTCGCCACGGTCGTCTACCCATGGTACGCGAAACGTGATGATGCGTTCGGGTTCGACGAGGCGCTCGATGAGTTTGGCGCGTTCGAATTCGGGGTGTTGATTATAGACGTCTTCAATGGAGGTGAGGACTTCGTGAACGGCTTGCAGATACTCGGTTTCGCCCGGGTGCTTGGCTTCGAGGTGAGCCATGATGTGTTGGATATTCATAGGTATTGAGATGTAAGGTTAATGAATGTTACGTTTTGCCATTGTGGTGGCTCTACAAATTTAAGTATTTGTCGGGAAGGTGCAAAGTTTTTTTTATTTTTTATGCGACGGAGTGGCATTTTGTCAGCCATAGGGTGGTGGATTGCTAACTGCTGTTTGCAAAATGGGGGTATAGAGAGTGAAAAGACATGAAAAAAGGCATGGACTTCGGAGTGTGAAGCCCATGCCTTTTGTGGCGGAAATGTGGTGTGGATTATGCCACTTTATTGATTTTCTTCATCTGCGACATGATGAACAGATAGGAGATGAGGCAGAGTCCGGCAAGGATGAGCCAGAGAATCCAAAGGGGAATGCCCCAAAGCCATCCGGGAATGGCAACGAGGAAGTTGCCAAGGGCTGTGGCTACGAACCATCCACCCATCATCATACCTGTATATTTAGGTGGCGCTACCTTGGAGACGAAGGAGATGCCCATGGGAGACAGCAACAACTCGGCAAAGGTGAGGATGAGGTAGGTGCTGACGAGGATGTTGGGTGTAGCGTCTGCCATGTGGTCGTAAACGGGCTTTCCGTCGACCATGTGGTAGGTGGGGTCGGGCAGTCCGAAGGAACAGAACGACATGACGACGTAGGCAACGGCTGCAACGAGCATACCGAGTGCAATCTTCGTAGGTGCCTTGGGTTCGCGTCCTTTCTTGTTCAGTGCGCCGAATATCGCCATGCTGACGGGCGTGAGGGCGACAACGAAGAATGGGTTGAACTGCTGGAAAATGGGGGCGTCGACTTTGACTGCTCCGTCGATGAGTGTATATTTCCAAATGAGTGCACCGACGGATGCAAGGCTGACGAGGGATGCAACGGCTTTTCCCTTTCCGGTTTTCGACTGGAAAATGGCGAAAAGTCCGTAAACGAGGACGACAACGAGGCAGAGGTTCCATACGTCGAACATCATGCTTTGCAGACCTGTGGACGAGGTGGCCGTGTAGTCGCGGGCGAAGAGGGTGAGGGTGTTGCCGTTCTGGTGGAATACCATCCAGAAGAAAATGACAACGGCAAACACGAGACCGAGTGCAACGATGCGTTCTTTGGTCTCAGCCTTCGACAGTTCTTCGACGGGTGCGTTATTGGTGGATGATTTGGTTTCCACCTTACCGTCGGCTGCTGCATAGGTCTTGCGTCCGAGATAATAAATAAGTATGGAAACAATGAGCGAAACGCAGGCTACGGCAAAGGCAAAATGGTAAGAGTCGGCTTTGTTGTAACCGAGACTTTGCTGTGCGTAGTCCATAATCTTAATGGCGGCAGTGGGAGCGAAGAGTGCACCGATGTTGATAGCCATGTAGAAAATGGAGAAGGCTGCATCACGCTTTTCTGCATATTTCGGATTGTCGTAGAGGTTGCCGACCATGACCTGCAGATTGCCTTTGAACAGACCGGTACCCATGCAGACGAGGGTAAGTGCGCCGTACATGAAGGCATAGGCTGTGGTGCTGTTGCCGACAGGAACGGATAGGAGGAGGTAGCCGAGGAACATGATGATGATGCCGATGGTGACCATCTTCTTATATCCGAACTTATCGGCCAACATTCCGCCGAAAAGGGGCAGGAAGTAGACGAACATGAGGAATGAGGAATAGATGGTGCTGGCTACGCTGGTTTCGAGTTGGAAATTGTCCTGCAAGAAGAGCAGGAATACGGCGAGCATGGTGTAGTAGCCGAATCGCTCGCCTGTGTTGGCAAGGGCTAAAGTGTATAGTCCTTTGGGTTGTCCTTCAAACATAATACTGAAATTGAGGGTTGATATTGAACGTGTTATTTCTTAATGTTGGGCAATTCGAGTCCGTAGCCTTTCTTGCGGTCTTCAGCCTTCAATGCGAAGGAGAGGAGAAGGGCAAGGATACCGAGTGAGGCAAAGATGAGCATCGGGACTTTGTAGCCGCCCGTAGACTGCAACGTCATACCGATGATGAGCGGTACGAAGCAGAGGCCGATATTCTGAATCCAGAAAATGAGCGAATAGGCGCTGCCCAGTATGACGGGGTCGATAATCTTCGGTACACTGGGCCATAGGGCGGCAGGAACCAATGAGAAAGAAACGCCGAGCACGAGAATCAGCACGACTGCAAACCATTGTTGCGGATAGATTGGGAGCAGGAAGGCGAAACTCAAGTGGCAGATAATCATGATGAGCGCACCGAGCATGAGCATGGTGGCTCCCTTGCCGATGTGGTCGAGGAATGCGCCGAGGAATGGGGTGAGCACCATGGCGAGGATGGGGAACCAACGAAGAAGGTCGGCTGCCTCGCTTGCAGGAATGGCAAGTGTCACCTCAAGGTAGTTGGTGGCATAGCGCTGGAAGGGGAAAATCGCTGAATAGTAGAGGACGCACAACAAGGCAACGACCCAGAACATACGGCTGGAGAAGATGCGCTTGAGGTCGCTGACCTTGAACTCTTCTTCGCTCTCTCCGTTGGCACTGGCACCGAGTTGGCGGTCGAGTTTCACGTCGAGGACGGAGAATACGCAGAAGTTGATGAGACCAATGAGCAAGAGTATGGTGCAGAACGCGATGGGGGCAACAATGGAGTTGTCGTACATGGCGGCAATGCGCGGAGATGCTGACAAGACGGCAAAGACGCCGAGACGTGCAATCGCCATCTCCAATCCCATTGCCAATGCCATTTCCTTGCCGTTAAACCACTTGGCAATGGCTTTGGACACGGTGATACCAGCCATTTCGCATCCGCAACCGAAGACCATGAAGCCCAAACTTGCCATCTTGGCACTGCCCGGGAAGGCTACCCACCATGTGTTGAGCCATTCGCAGAAACCTGTCGTTTGGAACCAATCGCTGATGCCCACATATTTAATAGAAGCACCGATGACCATGAGGGCTGTGGAGAGGATGCCGGTGAAACGTACTCCCATCTTGTCGAGGATGATGCCGGCAACGATGAGGAAACCAAAGACGTTGAGCAGATACTCGGAGGCTGCATACGTGCCGAAGGTGCCGCTGTCCCATTCGCGTTGGGTTTCAACCAATGATTGCAATGGCGACATGACGTCGACGAACATGTAAGCAAAGAACATGGCTAACGCTATCAGAATGAGAACGAACCATCGTGCAATAAATGAATCATTGAGATTCTTCTGTATTTTTTCTACCATATCATGAAAAGTTTTGTGTATGTGATGACATATATATAAGTATGGCTTCGGTGGCTTATTTCAGCCAACGGTCGAGCCAGTTGAAGAACGTGCGTTGCCAGAGAATGCCGTTCTGCGGTTTCAATACCCAGTGGTTTTCGTCGGGGAAAATCAACAATTCAGCAGGGATGCCGCGATAGCGTGCCGCATTGAAGGCAGCCATGGCTTGCGAGGCAACGATGCGATAGTCTTTTTCACCATGGATGCAGAGAATCGGTGCATCCCAGCGGTCAACGAATTTGTGGGGAGAGTTCTGATAAGTGCGCTGGATGACGGGGTCGTCTTTGTGCCATGGTGCACCGCCGAGGTCCCAATTCGTAAACCATGCTTCTTCGGTTTCGACGTATTGCTGCTCAAGGTTGTAAATTCCGTCGTGAGCGATGAAACACTTGAAGCGCTTGTCGTGATTGCCGGCTAACCAATAGACGCTGAAACCTCCGAAACTTGCACCGATGCAACCCAGACGGTCTTTGTCGACGTAGGGAAGATTCTGTGCCGCATCATCGATGGCGCTTTTGTAGTCGTCCATACAGCGGGCAGTGTAGTTCGTACTGATTTCTTCCAACCATTCCTGACCGAAACCGGGCAAGCCACGCCGGTTGGGGCATACGACGATGTAGCCGTTAGCCGCCATGATTTGCATGTTCCAGCGGAAGCTCCAGAATTGGCTGACGGGACTTTGCGGGCCGCCTTCACAGAATAGGAGGGTGGGATATTTCTTCGACGCGTCGAAATCGGGTGGGAGAATGACCCACGAAAGGATGTCTTTTCCGTCTACGCTCTTGCACCAACGCGGTTGCACGTCGCCCCAATCGATGTTGTCGCGGAAGTATTGGTTCTCGTGAGTGAGTTGCGTCACGTTGGATTCGTCAGCCTCATCCTTTGCCGCTTGTTGGGGATTGACAAGGAAATACTCCGTTGCTTCCTTCATGGATTGACGGCCACAAAGCAGTTGTTTGCCGCACAATGCGACGGAGGTGTAGTCGTATTGTCCTTCCGTCAGTTTCTTGACTTCGCCATTCAGATTGGTGCTGTAAATGTGCGTCGTTCCATGCCATGTGCCGACGAAATAGAGCGTCTGATTATCGGTGTTCCAGCAGAATGCGTCGACGTTGCTGTCGAACGATTCGGTGATATAGGTCTTCTTGCCGGTTGCCAGTTCATAGATGCAGAGGCGGTTGCGGTCGCTTTCATATCCGTCGCGCTCCATGCTTTGCCATGCTACGTACTTGCCGTCGGGCGAGAAGGAAGGGTTGGTGTCGTAGCCGACGTTGAAATCGTCGTCTGCCGCATTGACGGCTTGGTTCTTCAGCGAACGGGTGTAGTCCGTGTCCTGCGGTGCTTGGTAATCTGCAGGTTTGCAGAGGTTCTTCGTCGTGCCGGTTTCAATGTCATACAGGAAGATGTCGGAATCGGTGCTGATAGCATATTCGCGTCCTGTCTTTTTGCGGCAAGTGTAGGCTACCTGCTTGCTGTCGGGACTCCACGCCAATTGTTCGATGCCTCCAAACGGCTTCATCGGACATTCGAAGAGTTCGTCACCCAGAATGCGGATGGGGTCGTCGGCAGAGAGTTCTTCGCCGTTGAACTGATAGATGAATGGTTGCGGTACGGACTCTGTCCATTCATCCCAATGGCGGAACATGGCTTCATCGATGACGCGACCCGTGGCTTTCGGCAGGTCTGCATAACCGCCGGCAAGTCCGCCCTTGTTGGGCAATTCGACGCTGTGGATGACCAGCACTTTCTGCTCGTCGGGCGAAAAGGCATAGTCTTCAATGTCGCGTGAGCCATGTGACAATTGCTGACGGCTGCTGCCGTCCGTATTCATTTGCCACAATTGCATCACACCGTCTTCGTCGGCTGCGAGGTAGGCTATCTTGTCGCCATTCTTTATATATTTAGGCGAAAGTTCGCTGCTGTTTGCCGTTGTCAGCAATGTTTCGTTGCTGCCGTCGGTGTTGAGCGTATAGATGACGGTGTGGCTTTTGTTTTCCTCCACACTATAATAACTGACATTGTAGGCTATCTGCGTGCCGTCGGGCGATACGGATGCGCCACCGATGCGTCCCATTGCCCACAAGGCTTCGGGCGAAAGGCGACGATTTTGTATTTCCGGCGTCTGTCTTCCGATAAATGTCTGTGGTTCCTCGGCTGTGGTGCTGCCATTGCTGCATGAACTAACGATAGGGGAGGTACAGAGCATGGTGATTGCCGTTGCGACGGAAAGGATGTTCTTGTTCATGTTGTCTTGCTTATTTGTTTCGTTTTCTCGCTTCTTCCTGTTGGCGTTGGATTTCGCGTTGCTGCTCAGCCATTGCCTGCATGCGTTCCATGAGCGACGATGTCTTCTTGGGGTTGGCTTTGCGTTCCTTGTAGCGTGCTTCGAGTTTTTCCAAGAGTTTCGTGTCGTCGGTGGTCTTGCGCAGATACCACATCATCAGAATCGAAATCAGACCGGAGATGAAATAGTAGAAGTTCAATCCTGCGGCGTAGTCGTTGAACGAGAAGAAGAAGATGAACGGCATGGCGTATGAGAACCACCGCATGAACTTCATGCTCTGTTCCTGTTCGGGTGTCATGGAGTAGGATTGCTGGCGCATGGAAATCCATGTGTTGGCTACCATTGACACGCACCACAGGACGCAGAAGATGCTCAGGTGGTCGCCGATGCCCCAGATGTTCGTGTTCCAATGGAGGACGTCGTCGTAGGTCGAAAGGTCTTTTGCCCAAAGGAACGACTGCCCGCGCAGTTCGATGGCGTTAGGGATAAAGTTGAAGAGCGCAATCCAGATGGGCATCTGTATGAGCATGGGCAGACAGCCACCCATGGGCGATACGCCGTACTGCGCATACAATTGCATGGTCTCTTGCTGCTTCTGCATCGCGTCTTCGCGGTTGGGATATTTCTTGTTGATTTCCTCGATTTTGGGACGCAACACGCGCATGTTGGCTGACGAAAGGTAGGACTTCCGCATGAGTGGGAAGACGGCGAACTTGACAATCAGCGTAATGATGAGGAGTATCAGTCCCATGTTGATGCCCCAACCTGTCATGAAGTCGAAGAGGTAGAGGAATACGAAGCGGTTAATCCAGCGAACGATAGGCCATCCCAAGTAGACGATGCTCTGCAGGTCGAGGTCGGAGTCTTTGCCGATGATGGCTTCGTTCTCCTTCAGCGTCGAGAACTTGTTGGGCCCGAGGTACATCTTGAAGTTCGTGGGATTTTTGCCCGATGCGTCGAACTTGGCGATGAGTGAGGCATAAAGTTCTTTCAGGTGTCCCGAGTTCTTCTTGGCGTATGCGGACACCATCCGCTCCACTTCGAAACTGCCGTCGGCAATGAGTATCTGGCTGAAGAACTGCGTCTTGAACGCCACCCATTTCAGTCGCTCGTCAATGTCGTCGCCGTTCTTGTCCTTGTCTGCACCGCTCGATGAGAGTTCGTCCGTGTCGTTGTCTGTGTCGCGATAGGTGATGGTGCTGTAGCGGTTTTCGAATGCGTAACTCTTTTCCTGCTGACGCATGTTTTCGCGCCAGCGGATGGTGAATTCTTCAGCCTTGGCAGGGAAGAAGTCGCGCAGGTTCTGCGTCACCAAGTCCATTTTGAGGATGTACGAGTCGTCGACAAGTTCGTAGTTGATGTCGATGCTGCCGTTGGCTATGGGCAGACTCATCGTGACCGAGTTGTCCGTGACGTCGGTCGGGGTGAAATAGAATTCGTCGGTGGAGATGTTCTTTTCCTTGCCGTCGAAGATGAACGTCATGTTCGGCGTGTCGCTGTCGTCGAACAGCACGACGTTGCCGCCTTCTTGGTTGCGGTAGGTGCTGTCCAGCATCTCTGCACGCACGAGTTGACCGCCTTTGTTGGAAATCGTGAGTTTCAGCAGTTTGTTCTGAATCACGGTGGTGCCGGCCTTGCCTTGCCGTGCCTTGAAGAGTACGTTGGTGGAGTCCTTCTGCTCGGCTTCGAGGGCGATGGCTGCCTGTGCTTCCTTTACTTTCTTTATGCTGTCGTTCTTCTGTTCGGCTGCTGCGTTGGTGATTTGTTGCAATCGTGCTTCTTCCGCTTGCTTCTTTGCCTGATTGCTGCTGTACACCATGTAGCCGACGAATACCAAGCCTATGAGCAGCCAGCCTATCAGTGAGTTTTTATCTCGCATGTATTTCGGGGTTTTGTTGGGTTCAAGTTTCTGTTTGGTTTATCGGTTGTCAGCCCGCTCTATGGCTGCCTTCACGAACGACAGGAAGAGGGGGTGGGGCTTGAGCACGGTGGAGGAGTACTCGGGATGGAACTGCGTGCCCACGTGCCAGCGGTTTGCCGGAACTTCCACGATTTCAACCAAGTCGCTCTCCGGGTTAATGCCTACGCATGCCATGCCGTGTTGTTCAAACTGCGTCTTGAAGTCGTTGTTGAATTCATAGCGATGGCGGTGGCGCTCGGTGATGATGAGTCGTCCGCCTTCTTCGCGCACGTAGTTTTCGTTGCGGTTTTCACACGTCGCGTATGCGTCGTGCGTGGTCGAACCGGCTTCGACGATGCACTCGTAGCCGCCCAGTCGCATGGTTCCGCCCATGTTGGTGATGTTCTTCTGCGCTTCCATGATGTCGATGACGTTGTGCTGCGTCGTGGCATCCATTTCGCGGCTGTTGGCGTCTTTGTAGCCGAGCACGTTGCGGGCGAATTCCACTACCATCATCTGCATGCCGAGGCAGATGCCGAACGTCGGTATGTCGTGTTCGCGCGTGTATTGGGCAGCCAGTATCTTGCCTTCGATGCCGCGTTGTCCGAAGCCGGGGCAGACGACGATGCCGTCCATGTCCTTCAGTTTCTCTTCTACGTCCGCAGCCGTCAGTTTTTCGGAGTTGACGAAGTGCGTGATGACTTTCCGTCCGTTGTAGGTTCCCGCCTGCGAGAGCGATTCGAGGATGGACTTGTAGGCGTCCTGCAGGTCGTATTTTCCGACGAGTGCGATATGCACTTCGCCTGTGGCGTTGTGGCGTCGTTCGAGGAAACTGCGCCAAGGCCCGAGTCCCGGCGTCTCGCCGACGGGCATGTCGAGTTTGCGCAGAATGGCGGCATCGAGCCCTTGCTCCTGCATCTTTATCGGAACTTCGTAGATGGTGGGGAGGTCGAGGCTCTGCACCACGCAGTCCTTGTCGACGTTGCAGAAGTTGGCAACTTTTGCCATGAGGTTGGCCGACAGTTCGTGTTCGGCACGGAGCACGAGGATGTCCGGCTGGATGCCCAGTCGCTGCAACTCTTTCACCGAGTGTTGCGTGGGCTTGGTCTTGAGTTCGCCCGCAGCCTTGAGGTAGGGCACGTAGGTGAGATGCACGCAGACGGCGTTGCGTCCCAGTTCCCATTTCAACTGACGGATGGCTTCGAGGAACGGAAGTCCCTCGATGTCGCCTACGGTTCCGCCAATCTCGGTGATGACGAAGTCGAAGTTACCCTTCAGGCTGAGTATCTTCATGTTGCGCTTGATTTCGTCTGTGATATGCGGAATCACCTGAATGGTCTTTCCCAGATAGTCGCCACGCCGTTCCTTTTCGATGACGCTCTGATAGATGCGTCCCGTCGTGATATTGTTGGCCTTGGTGGTCTGAATGCCCGTGAAGCGTTCGTAGTGACCGAGGTCGAGGTCGGTTTCCTGTCCGTCAATCGTGACGTAGCATTCACCATGCTCGTAGGGGTTGAGCGTTCCCGGGTCGATGTTGATGTAGGGGTCGAACTTCTGAATCGTAATGTTGTATCCTCTTGCTTGCAGGAGTTTGCCGATGCTCGACGAGATGATACCTTTTCCTAACGAACTGGCAACGCCACCGGTGACGAAAATGTACTTAGTTTCAGCCATGATTCTTTTCTTTCAAAAACCGTTAAAATTGAGCGCACTGCAATAAAAATTGGGGGCAGTGCAAAAAAATCCTTGCAAAGGTAGCCAAAAAAAATGAATAATGCGTATCTTTGCAGCACAAATCTTGATTTTTGTACCATAGTGATATGAAGAACCTACGTTTTATCTGCATCCTGTTTGCACTCATGACGGCACTCGCCATTTGTGCAAAGAAGAAATACCCGGTCATACAGTTTGAAAAAACCACCATCGACTTGGGCACTTTTTCGTCTGATACGCCTGTGCAGACCTGCACGTTCAAGTTCCGCAACGTGGGCGATGCCAAACTCGTCATCAACTATGTGCATACGTCGTGCGGATGCACCGTTGCCGACTTCCCGAAAGACTACATATCGCCGGGAGGTTCGGGCGTGATTACCGTCACCTACGACGCCACGGGCAAGATGCCGGGCAAGTTCCGCAAAGCCATTCAAGTGTTTACCAACTGCAAGGACGACTACATGCGAATTTTCGTCCAAGGCAACATGACGACGCCCCCGTCGGGTACGCGGAAGAAAGGGGGCACGTAGCACCTGTGTCCCGACCATGTCCTGAAGGGAAAATTGTATAGAAAAAATTGGCATTCCTCCGCAGAGAACGTCCTCGTCCTCTGCGGAGGAACTTTTTTT
>JAFLUS010000340.1 GCA_022508685.1 Prevotellaceae bacterium
TACTGGCTGACGAATGTGCCCAACTGATGAAAGACTTTTTCCGAAAGAAAAGGTAGCAAGGACGAATGTCGGTCATTGGCATGCTTGCTACAAACTAAAAAATCGGCTGCAACGCGAAGTTGCAGCCGATTTTCCATATATGTGAAAGAGCGTACTCTTTCGTTCGTTTAATTACTTGCCGTTCTTGAGTTGGAACACCTTGATACCTGCCTGACCGAACGCAACAGCAATGTATTTTTCGCCGTTGATAGTCGCCAACTTGATGTAGTTAGCCGACATGCCGGGGAGGGTAGTGTGTGTTACTTCTTTCTTGGTTGCGCTGTCGAGAACGCGGAGGTGGCTACCTGCAGCAACGTAGATGTAATCGCTGTCGTATGCGATGCCGTTTACAGGTTCAGTTTCATTTTCAGCCTTGTCTTCACCGAAGGTGTAGATGTTGTTGTTGATGTTCAAACCACCCTTGCCGAGGCAAGCCATGAGGTCAACGCCGTTCCATGCAATGACGTTCTTTCCGTCTACAGGCTGAACATAACTCTTCAGTACGCTTGTAGTTCCGTTGAAGGGGAATGTAGACTTGGAAATGGTTGCCAAAGTTGCAGAAGATTGTGCTGTTGCTGTGCTTGTCGGACGTTCGTTGAGGAAGAGTACTGCAATGTCGCCATCTTTTTCGATGAGGTATTTTGCAGAACCCGGTGTCGGTTGGAATGCTACGTTGCCTGCTTCGTCCTTGATGCGGCTGAAGTCTGCGTTGAGACGGCCGTAACCTTCGTAAGTAGCAACCCAGTATTCGTTGTTAACCTTGATGACGCAGTTACCATCACCGGCATTCTTGTAGTCAATCTTGATTTCGCCATCCTTGCCTTCGCCCATGAGCGGTTCAGCAGTAGTAAGGTACTTGAACTTGAATTCTTCAGAATATCCAGAAGCGTTGTTTTCTTTAGCATCGTAGTCCTCATAGAATTTGGGCAGGCGACCGATGATAGCACCTTTGTTGTCGCGGTGTCCTACAGTGACGATGTTGTTGCCATCGAGAATGAGGTGGTTGAAGTCGAAGTCGTTCGTCCACATGTAAGAACCGAGTTGGATGTTGCTGTTATTCGTAGTTTCATCTTTTGCAATCGTCCATGTTTCGATACATCCTTCTACACCATCCTTGTCGAATGTGTCACCAGCATAGTGTTCACCTGAACCATAACCGCCACGCATGTGGTAAGTTACATAGAATACACCATTGTTGTCAACGTCGATGCAGGTTGCAGAGAGGTGACGACGATTTGGGTCATTCTTGTCAGCGTCGTGGTCGTGTGTCGGACTTTCGATGCTTCCGACGAGTTCCAGTTCTGGTTCTGTGGGCTCTTCTTCTTCATCGGGAGTAACCGTCCAAGTGTCGTTACATCCGTCTACGGCTTTCACGTCAG
>JAFLUS010000341.1 GCA_022508685.1 Prevotellaceae bacterium
TGTGCAACGAGTTCGGGGAACGCATCACCCATTTCGGCAATGAGCGTAGGAACGAGTTGATAGATGAACGCCTGCTTCTGTCCGAGGAACGTATAGCCATAACGGACGGCACGGCGCAGAATACGGCGGATGACGTAACCCGCCTTTGCATTGCTCGGAAGTTGCCCGTCAGCAATGGAGAACGCAATGGCACGCAGGTGGTCGGCCACGACACGCATCGCCACATCAGTCTTTTCGTCGGCACCATACTGAATGCCCGTCGTGTCGCTGATGACTTTAATAATCGGTTGGAACACGTCGGTGTCGTAGTTGGAGTGCTTACCTTGCAGCGCACGCACGAGACGTTCGAATCCCATACCCGTATCGATGACGTTCATCGACAGCGGTTCCAGACTGCCGTCAGCCTTGCGGTTGAACTGCATGAAGACAATGTTCCAGATTTCAATCACTTGTGGGTCATCCTTATTCACCAATTCACGACCGGGCACTTTGGCTTTCTCTTCCGGTGTACGCGAATCGAGGTGGATTTCGGAGCAAGGACCGCAGGGACCCGTGTCGCCCATTTCCCAAAAATTGTCGTGCTTGTTACCGTTGATGATGTGGTCAGCAGGCACGTGTTTTGCCCAGTATTGGGCAGCCTCATCGTCGCGAGCGATGTTTTCTTCTGCCGAACCTTCGAACACGGTGACATAGAGGTCCTTCGGGTCGAGTTTCAGCACATCGACAAGATATTCCCACGCCATATCGATGGCACCCTCCTTGAAGTAATCGCCAAACGACCAGTTGCCGAGCATTTCAAACATCGTGTGGTGGTAAGTGTCATGTCCTACCTCCTCCAAATCGTTGTGCTTGCCGCTCACGCGCAGGCATTTCTGCGTATCGGCACGGCGACGCGGTTCAGGGTCGCGCGTACCGAGGATAATGTCTTTCCACTGATTCATACCCGCATTGGTAAACATCAACGTCGGGTCGTCTTTCACCACCATCGGTGCACTTGGCACAATGGCGTGTCCCTTGCTTTCAAAATACTTCTTGAAAGATTCACGGATTTCTTTTGCCGTCATCATATTGCTTGACTATTGAATGTTGATTATCTGCGTAAAATGAAGATTACAAGTTGCAAAGTTACGCAAAAAACTGTAATTGAAGAAATCTGCAGTTGTTCTTTTGCAAGAATATGCATGCGAAAAAGGGAAATCCAACTGGCACGGATTACAAACTAACATAGTAGAGCAGTTTGTAGAGATTGAAAAGGCGGACGCAGGGATGCGTGCTACACAGGTTGCGACGCAAGGGACGACGCAAGATGCTGCCGACTCCTTTCAGCAGCCACAAAGCATGGTAGCGACGCAGGCGGTCGAGCATTTTCAACAAGCGAACATGTTGTCCGAGTTTTGCTTCGTGCCGACG
>JAFLUS010000342.1 GCA_022508685.1 Prevotellaceae bacterium
CATAAACGTGAACACGCTTATGCATACGCCTGAAAACGCGTATGCGCACGCCTCGGAACGTTTATGCGCACGCCGAAAAGCACCTATTTACAAGCGGTTTCAACTGCCCGACTTTCGTCGGTTGCACTCTCGGCAGAGCATCTGGCAGTTGTCCTCCACCGTGTGTCCTCCCTTGCACCACGGCGTGATGTGGTCGCCCTCCATCTGCTCGAACTCGTAGTGCTTGCTGCAGTGCGGACAGATGCCCTGCTGCTTTTCGTAGACCGCCAGTTTGATGTCGTCGGGAAAGGCACGGAGGTTCAGGTCGTGCTCGTCGCGCGTGAGCACGTAGGAGCAGATGCCGTGCTTGTTCTGCACGTCGGAGTCGATGATGAGCCGCGAAATCTCCTTGTCCAGTTCCGCCTTGTCGAGCACTTCCGTGTGGAAGCGGTCGTAGAGCGCACCCCAGTTCACGCCCTTCATGATTTTCTTGCGCTTGCCCACGTCGAAGGTAGCCGTCACCCACGTGATGACGGCGGTGAAGTACTGCCACAGCAGCGTCGCGTTCGGGTCGTGCTGATGCAGCGCCATGTAGTTCTCGATGGTCATTCGCACGTTGGGCGTCGACTGACTCTGTGCAATCCATTTCAGCGCCGTCTCGAGAAAGTCCTGCCGGATGGGCGAGCCGTTCATCAGGTGCTTTCCCATGTGGAAGGCGGGGCAGTTCGTCTTTGAGAAGTATCGCTTGGCGTCGCTCACGAACGAACCGGCATAGACGGCGTTCCGCAGTTCCTGTGCCGTCAGTTTCTTTCCCGCGATGTTGATGGTCTCAAACCATTTCAGTTTCTCCTTCGCCGTCCCCTCGCAGACGTAGACCATCAGTTCGTAGTCGAGGAACGCCTTCTGCTCGTCGGGCGTGAGGTTGTAGAAATACTGGAAGTCGTAGGCAAACTCTCCGTTGACGTACTGGCAGAGCGAGATGGTGCGCTGCTGTCCGTCCATCACTTCGTACGGCACAGCCGCTCCGTTGTCGCGCCTTGCCCAGTACATGACGTTGAGCGGATAGTTCTCCCTGACGGTCGTGATGACGGCATTGCGTTCCTTTTCTCCGTAGATGAATTCCCGTTGGTAAGGGGGACGGATGTCCAGCAGCCCGTTGTACCCCTGTACTCCGTCTTCTTCGTTGTCTTCGTAGCCGCACGTCAGTTCGCGGACGGTTACGCGCTTCAATTCGATTTTCATGGTTATTTACGTTTGATTAAAATGCGTGCATAAGGGTCTTTCTTGTTCACACTTTTCAAAGTGAGTTGTTTTGGCTTTTTCAATCCTTTTGCTACTTGCATAAAGAAATGTGGATTGATGTCAATAATTTCAAACTGCGCAGGATTGTATTTGTCAAGGAAGGTAATCGGCACACCCATTA
>JAFLUS010000343.1 GCA_022508685.1 Prevotellaceae bacterium
TGGAGCGTGGCGTACGTCCAATGGGCGATTGGTCGACACTGATGACTTTATCGATGTGTTCGATACCTTCAATGGCAGTATATGGCAACGGCTGACGCAAACTGCGATAGAATTTCTGCGAGAGAATGGGTTGCAGCGTATCGTTGATGAGAGTTGATTTTCCGCTTCCGCTGACTCCTGTCACGCAGATGAGTTTACCCAACGGCAACGTCACGTCGATGTTCTTCAGGTTGTTGCCTTGACAGCCTTTGAGTGTGAGGACGTGGTCGGTTTCCTCACGCCATTTGCCTCGCTGGTCAGCCATTCGTTCTTCGCCCCGCAACCATCGTGCGGTGATGGTGTCAGCAGCGAGCAGTTGCTGAGGTGTGCCTTGGAAGACGATTCGTCCGCCTTGCTTGCCGGCAAGCGGCCCAATGTCGACGATGTAGTCGGCAGCGAGCATCATGTCGCGGTCGTGTTCGACGACGATGACGGTATTGCCTATGTCGCGCAGGGTTTGGAGTGAATGGATGAGTCGGACGTTGTCGCGCTGATGGAGCCCAATGCTGGGTTCGTCCAAAATGTAGAGAACGTTGACAAGTTGCGAACCGATTTGCGTAGCGAGGCGTATGCGCTGGCTTTCTCCTCCGGAGAGTGTGGCACTGCGACGGTCGAGGCAAAGGTAGTCAAGTCCTACGTCGAGCAAGAACTGAAGGCGTTTGACGATTTCGCGCCGTATCATATCGGCAATGGCTGCCTGTCGGGGTGTCAGCCGTTCGTCGAGCGTGTCCATCCATTCGTGCAGTTCGCCGAGGTCCATCGTGACGACGTCATGAATGTCCTTGTCAGCCAATCGGTAGTGCAAGGCTTCGGGTTTGAGTCGTGCGCCATGGCATTCGGGGCAGACGCATGCAGTAGCGTCCGCATCATCGTCATGGTTGTGGTCGGTGTCGCCGTTGGGGTTGACGATGCCGAGTCCCTTGCATCGCGGACAAGCACCTTCGGGAGAGTTGAAGGAAAATAGCGCGGGCGAGGGTTCACCAAAACTGATACCCGACGTGGGGCACATCAGGTTACGGCTGTAATGCTTCAATTGGTCTGAGCCCTTTTCCATCACACCCACTTCACCCTTGCTCAGTTGCATGGCGGCGTGGATGCTGCGTTGGAGCCGTTCTTCGTCCTTACGACTGACGATAAGCCGGTCAACCACCACTTCGATATGGTGATTCTTGTATCGGTCTACGCGCATGTCGGCAGTGAGTTCGCGGATTTCGCCATCAACGCGTACATGCAAATAACCGCGACGCAGCAGTTGGTCGAACAATTCGCGATAATGCCCTTTACGCCCTTTCACCATGGGTGCCAACAGGCACACGGCTTTA
>JAFLUS010000344.1 GCA_022508685.1 Prevotellaceae bacterium
AGACGATTTTTTTGACATATCACATATTTTTTTCTGCAATTTATTTTTGTTTTGAGATTTTATATTACCTTTGGCGCGCAAAAATTATTATCATCATTATTGTTTATCTATAAATAGAAAAGCATTATGAAAAATCGAGTTTCTATCTTTTTGTTCGCCTTGCTGCTGGGATGCAGCACCGCGATGGCATGTTCGCGTGTCGTGTTTTTAGGACAGGATGGTTTGACGCTCGTGGGACGCACGCTCGACTGGCGTACACCAATCCCGACCAATTTGTATGTGTACCCGAGAGGAATGCAGAAACAAGGTATGCCCGAGGGAAACACGTATCACTGGAAATCGAAGTACGGGTCGGTATTAGCCGTATCGTACGACGGCGGAGTAACGGAAGGAATGAACGAGCGTGGGCTCGTGATGAATGCGCTGTTCTGCAAAGGCTCCATTTATCGCACGGCAACCAACGACAAGATGCACGCCATGAGTCTGGCAGTGCTGGTCAGTTACTTCCTCGACAATTTTGAAACGGTAGACGAAGTAGCGGCATGGCTGAACAAGAACGAGTTTGCCATCTACGGACAGACGTTCGACGAGGGGACGACGGCAGCCTTACACTGGGCTGTGACCGACCGCTCGGGCAATACGCTCATCATGGAATTCCAGAACGGACAACTTGACGTATATGTATCACGCGACTATCGCGTTCTGACCAACGACCCACCATTTCCACAAATGCTTGCCATCAATAACTATTGGCGACAAATCGGTGGTGCGAACATGCTGCCGGGTACGGTACGTAGCCCTGACCGTTTTGCACGCGCATCGTTCTTCATCGAACACGTGCCGACCAACGTCAACTACAAGGAGGCAGCCGCAGAAGTGCTGAGCGTGCTGAACAACGTGGCCGTGCCGTTGGGCTATGAATTGGAAGGTTCACCCAACCTCTCGTCCACACAATGGCGCAGCGTGGCAGACACCAAGAACTTGATTTACTACTTCGGTCTGTCCTACCAGTTCTCCGTCTTCAACATCAACCTGAGCATGCTGAACCTCAACGAAGGCGCGCCCGTGCTGAAGATGGATACATCGCAGAACACCGACCTGCACGGATGCATCAACGACGTGCTGGTGCCATCGCAGCCATTCAAACCAATGTGGTAAACTAATTAACAAACATTTTTAACAACACAATAGCGAGTGCTCATGCCGATTGGCGAGCACTCGCTATTGCTGTATGATATAAATATATTAAACAAAACGGAAAATGACGTTTTTTTGTTAAGTATGTTTAATAAAAACGAACAAATTCATTGTTTTGTT
>JAFLUS010000345.1 GCA_022508685.1 Prevotellaceae bacterium
GCATTTATCAACTGCAAATTTACACATTTCCATTCACAATCGCACCACATCAAGCAGAAATTTGCATGTGCATCAACATACGGCAGAAGCAACCATAAAAGACACATTGCAACCCACTACAAGCAATTAAATTGCACCACCCATTAGGTATAAAGAATTTATTTTGTATCTTTGCATCTGCATTGCGTTCGACAGAATGCTTTGCAAGACATTGCGGATAAAATAGAATTTGTATCAGAATTCTGATGAGGTTTGTACTCCAATAGTCGCCAACTAACATGATTCGACCTCGCGGGATTGGGATACGCCTGTATGGGCGTACTCTTTTCTTGTGTATCGAATCATCAGCGTTTGGCGACGGCTGGAGTACAAGTATGCAAGGAATTAAGGGTGCGCTTTTCTTTTCCATATCATACACACCTCGTTCATCCGCATTGGCAAAAACGTATGTGTCAGATATAGAAAAGGAAACTCGGATGAAAGAAGAATTTGCAATTGAAACGATCAGAGACATTCATGCCATTCGTGAGCAATGGGTAGCACTCGATGCAGTCGCAGACACATTGGTAAATAGTGGCAAACTGCCTTATATGGAATATAGTTTCTACCAAACGTATACATGGAATTGTTTTCTGTATGAAAACTGCCGCAGTTGGCACAAGAAACTGGAATATATGGTCGTTTATGCCGACGGAAAGGTGGAATCTATCGTACCGCTCGTGCTCAAACCGGCAAAGAAGGAAGTGCGCATCATTTCCGGACGCATTGCGGGCATCCTTAATGTGGTGTGTCCATATCGGGATGAGCAAGCACAACGGGCGATGGATGTGGTCGTTCAGAAGTTGAAGGAGCGTTTTAACGACGGGTGGCGTTACAATTTTCACGACATGCCGCTTGACGCACTTTTTCGCAAATCGTTGTCAGACAATGGCTTTGCGCACACGGAGCGTGGAAGTTATCACATTCCGCTGACGAAGTTTTCATCATACAACGAGTATCTTTCATCGTTGGGAAAGAATATATACAAGAACATCCGTAAGGCATACAACCACCTTTCGACTGACGGAAAAGCGATGCAGTTGCACCATTACACGCAAATGAATCCCCCTTCACGTTGGCTGTCAGGAAAGATTTGGCGGCTGTACTTCCGTCGCAAATTGGCGTGGCAGAAAAAGAAGCATACATTTTGGAAGGAGGTGCGATGCGTGATGAAAGCGTTTTCGTATGCGACCGCCGGCATACAGACGAAAAGTATGTTCCGTCTGCAAGCATCGGAATTGTTCGTGCTCACGATTGACGGACAAATTGCCGCCTTCA
>JAFLUS010000346.1 GCA_022508685.1 Prevotellaceae bacterium
GTAACTTTGTCGGCATGAAAGCCATCGTTGACGACAAGATTCCCTACATCCGCGGACAGGTGGAGCAGTTGGTGGACGAGGTGTGCTACGTGCCGGGCAGCGAGATTGACGCTGCGACGGTGCGGGACGCCGACGTGCTGATTGTACGTACCCGGACGCGATGCGACCGAACGTTGCTCGATGGGGCGCGGGTGCGGCTCGTGGTGACGGCAACGATTGGGTTCGACCACCTCGATACGGCATATCTCGAGCAGGCCGGCATCCGATGGACGAACTGCCCGGGGTGCAACGCAAGCAGCGTGGCACAATACGTGGACTGCGCACTGACGGCTCTCGGTGTGGAAGGACGAACGTGTGGCATCGTGGGCGTCGGACACGTAGGCACGTTGGTTGCCGAAGCCATGCGTCGCAGAGGGCTGGACGTGCGTCTGTGCGACCCGCCTCGGGCACGTCGGGAGCAGGACTTTCCGCACGTGCCGATAGAGACGATTGCCGCAACGTGCGACGTGATTACGTTGCATACGCCCCTTACGACGGAGGGCGAGGATGCGACTTTCCACTTGGCTGACGACACGTTTTTCTCGCGGTTGCGCAAGGGAACGGTGTTCATCAACAGCAGTCGGGGCGAAGTGGTCGACACGCAGGCGCTCCTCCGTGCGTTGGAACGGGGCAGCATCCGTACAGCCATTATCGACACGTGGGAGCATGAGCCACAGGTCAACCGCGAACTGCTGCAGCGGGCAGCCATCGCCACACCGCACATTGCGGGCTACAGCGCCGACGGAAAGGCGAATGCCACGCGCATGGCATTGCAAGCCGTGGCGGAGTTTGTGGGAAAGCCGTTCGTGCTCGACGTGCGTCCGCCACAGTTGCCGCCGAAGTTCCGCTATGGCGACGTGGCAAAAGGGGCGTTGCGGCTCTACGACCCGCGAGTAGACAGCCGTCGGCTGAAGGAACATCCCGAAGATTTCGAGCGGTTGCGCAGCCAATATCCCTTGCGGCGAGAGTCCGACGTGTCACAGCCTTCGCGTCTGCTGACTTGGCTCCGTTCGTTGTCGTTCCGCACCGGCGTCATCGTACTGCTGTGCTGCATTCCCTGCTACATTTTATCGTTTGCCCAAATCTTGCTGCCGACGAGTGCAGCCGTCAAGACCGCGCTGTGGGTCATTTTCTTCGGTTTGGCAAAGGCGTTCCAATATGGCGGCATCACGATTTTGGGCGTGGAGGGCTATCGCCGTTTCAAGAATTATTGGCGGAAACGGAAA
>JAFLUS010000347.1 GCA_022508685.1 Prevotellaceae bacterium
ACAATAACCCATGAAAACAAATCTGCGCACCTACACCGTAGCCGACATCTGCAATGGCTTCACTTACAACGAACTGGAAGGCAAAGGCTTGTACGGACTATCGGGACGGCTGACCATTCAGCCCGAATACCAACGCAACTACATCTACGCCGACGGCAAGAAAGACGTGGCAGTCGTCGAGTCGGCACTGCATGGCTATCCGCTCGGCATCTTCTATTTCAACCGCACTGCCGGCGGACAATTGGAAGTGCTCGACGGACAGCAGCGCATCACCTCGCTCGGACGCTACGTCACCAACCGCTTCGCCATCATCGACGACATGGACATACCGCGTAAATTCGCAGCCCTCACCGCGGGACAGCAGCAGCAAATCCTCAGCACCGAATTGCTCGTGTACGAATGCGAAGGCACGGAGGAAGAAATTCTGCAATGGTTCGAGACCGTCAACATCGCCGGCGTTCCGCTCAACAATCAAGAACTGCTCAACACCGTGTGCTCGGGTGAGTTCGTCACGTTGGCAAAACAGGAGTTCAGCAACTCACAGAACGCCAACATACAGAAATGGAGCCACTTCGTCAGCGGCAGCGTCAACCGGCAAGACTATCTGGCACGCGCCTTGGACTGGGTCAGCCGCGGCAACGTCAAGAAATACATGAGTGACCACCGCCACGACACCGACATCAACGAACTGAAACGATACTTCGACAGCGTCATCAGTTGGATAGAGTCCGTCTTCACCGACGTCGAAAAGGAAATGTGCGGACAGGAATGGGGACGGCTCTACGAAACCTACCACCTCCAGCCCTACAACCCGACGGAGGTAGCCGCCCGGGTGCAGGAACTCTACGCCGACCCTTACGTGAAAAATCGTCGCGGCATCTTCGAATACGTGCTCGGCGGCTGCAAGGAACAACGTCTGCTTGACATCCGCGTGTTCGACGAAGCCACCAAGCGCAAAGTCTATCAGAAGCAAACCGCCGAAGCCACGAAGCACAACATCAGCAACTGCCCACTCTGCGCCATCGGGCACACTGCCAATAGCCACCGCATGTGGAAACAGGCAGAAATGGATGCCGACCACGTCACGGCATGGAGCAAGGGCGGCGCTACCACCATCGACAACTGCCAAATGCTCTGCAAGACGCACAATCGGGCAAAGGGAAACCGATAACAATCAAAAAGGCTCATCCACAATTTGTGCGGATGAGCCTTTATTTATGCCCGACACTTTCGGGAGAAAGCGAAAGGCGAG
>JAFLUS010000348.1 GCA_022508685.1 Prevotellaceae bacterium
GACGACCCGGGCACGAACAAGGACGGCATTCGTTTCATGTTCCGCGTCATGTTCTGAAAATATGCGTCAGCAATCGATGATTGGTTTTGTTGAGGACGTTGCTCTCCAATGATTTTAGGTAAATTTCCGTCGTTTTCTCCGAATCATGTCCCATCGACAGACTGATGATGGACAGGGGCACGTGTTGGCTATAGGCTGCGGAAGCCCACGAATGGCGGCTGACGTACGACGTGAGTTTCAGTCCGCCCAACATGCAGCCCAACATCTTCAAATGGCGATTGTAACGGGCTAAGGCATAACGATAGTGATGGTAGACGGCATGGCCATCGCCCGTTTTCGACAGAATGGGCAGAAGATACTCCGTGTCGGAAGGGTAGCGAGTCAGTATTTCCTGCATCATGGGTTCTATCCGCACCTCCATGCGCTGCTTGGTCTTTCGTCGAACGTAGACGAGAGTGTCATCCACGACGTTCGCTTTCTTCATGTGGGCAAGGTCGACAAATGTCAGTCCACGTGCGCAGAAGCAGAAGATGAAGATGTTGCGGGAAAATTCTAATTGGCACAGCAGTTTCGCCAGTGCTTTTCCGTCATATCCTTGCCGGATGAGGGCTGCGCGAATGTCGAGTGCCTTCAGTTGGCAGACTTCATGGGCATCGATGGCACGTTTCACCGTCTTTGCCACGCCCCGATACACATCAGCAAAGGGTTTGCGGTCGTCCGTCCATCCCTGCCGCACGGCTTTGTGATAGACGGACTGCAAGGTGCGGAAGTAGAACGACGTTGTATTTTTGCACAGCCCGTCCACTTGCAGCCATGCTTCGTAGTCTGCCATCAGCAGTGCTGTCAGTTTCTTGAATGACACATCCGTTTTCCTTTTTGTACGGAGGAAACGGGCAAGACTGTTGCCCGCACTCCGATAGTTGTTTGCCACGCTGATGTGTCCGTTCTGCCGTTGACGTTCCGATTCTCCTTTGATGAAGGCGATAAACCCTTTGCGGGTACGACCTTCCGTAGTCTTGTTTCGATTCATACAATTTTTGTTTGTTTTAGGATGCTTGTTCTGAAACAAACGAAAATCATTGTATGAATTGTGACTACAGCCCGCGATGATGTGATGGCGTCAGAGTGTGTGCTGGAAGCAGAAGGTGTCGGGGAACATCGTGTTGATGTTGGC
>JAFLUS010000349.1 GCA_022508685.1 Prevotellaceae bacterium
GTGATTCACGGTCGCATGAACGTGTCGAAATCCAGTTTGGAGAAGGTGCAGAAAGTGCTCGACGAAATCAACTACGTGCCCAACCACTATGCTTCGGCATTAGCAAGCAACAAGACTTACAACTTTGCCGCCATTCTGCCCATGCACGAAGTGGACAGTTACTGGGCACGCGTGGAGAAAGGATTGGTCGAAGGTTTGCGACGCTACTCTGATTTCAAGATTATGTTCAAAATCTTCCGCTACGACCCGTTCAACACTGCTTCATTTGAAACACAGGCGCAGCAATTGGTAGATGCCAACCCTTTCGCCGTCATCATCGGACCAGTTTTCAACTACAACATCATGGCGAAGTTTGTTGACAAACTGACGGAAAAGAATATCCCCTACGCACTCATCGATTCCAACTGGCCCGAATTTCAGCCGGTGACGTTCTACGGACAAGATTCGCACCGCAGTGGCGAATTTGCTGCGCGCATCATTCTCATGGCTGCCGCGGGAGCAAAGAAAATCGCGCTGTTCAAAATCATGGGTGAAGGTCGCGTGGCAAGCCGTCAGCAGTTGGACCGCGAAATTGGTTTCCGAAAATACATGGAGGAGAACAGCCCAAAGACCAAAATCGTAGACCTCAACCTCTTCGCCTACGACAAAGAAGGAATGGACGAACGGCTGCAGGGCTTTTTCGACAAAAATCCCGACATCATGTATGGATTGTCCTTCAACTCTTCTATCCACGTCATCGGAAACTTTTTGCGTTCAAAGATGCCGAAGCACAAGCACGTCACGCTGTTGGGCTACGATGCCACTAACGCCAACGTTGATTGCCTGAAAAGCAATTATGTGGATTTTCTCATCGCCCAACATCCGCAACGACAAGGATTGAACTGTATGCGCTCAATGGTGAATGCCTGTGTGCTCCGCATGAAGCAAAAAATTGAACACTACATGGCTATCGAACTGCTGACGAAAGAAAACATAGATTTTTACAAAGACTGAACGATACACAGCAGTATGTACCTTGCAATAGAATAGCAGTGCGGCGTCGGAATGACAGAAATTCCGAC
>JAFLUS010000035.1 GCA_022508685.1 Prevotellaceae bacterium
GTTTTCCGATGGTTTCGTCAATCAGCGGAAGCATGACATCGAAGGGGATGCCGTGCTTTTCCAGCAGATGGGCGGAAAGGGTGGAGCAGTGATTGGCAAAGTTGCAGCAGAAGACGGCTGCCAAATGCAAAAATGCCCGTTTGTCGCTGCTGCACGGATAGACGTTGTCCGACAGCGTGGCAGCCAATGCGCGAAGTACTTCGGCATCGTCCACGTTGTGTGCTTCGATGAATATAGGAATGGAGCGGAAGTCTACGGCTTTCTGTTTGGAAAACGTCTGCATGGGGTAGAACACGCCACGGCGTTCACAAGGCAGTACGTCCATCGGTATGCTGCCCGCCGTATGCACCCACAATGCGTGGCTGCGTCCTTCCGTCAGTTGTTGTGCCAGTTGCGGCAAGGCATTGTCCGTGACGGACATCACGTAGAGGTCGGAGTCGCAGTTCAGTTCGTCGGGCTTTGTGGCAATGCTTTTGCAGCCGATGCGGTCTGCCAGTTCGCGTGCAGATTGTGCGGTGCGGCTGTATATCTGCATGATGTCGTGTCCGGCTTTCGCCATGGCATCGGCTAAATGCGTCGCTACATTGCCTGCTCCGATGAACGTGATTTTCATACGCCGCCTTTACTTATTGTCTATGCTGACGTTTTCCCACTTGAGTTTGTCCTCGTCCTGTGGTTTCCGCTCGAGTGCCGGATGTCCGAAGGCGATGATGCTGTCGGCTTCCCACGTTTCAGGATAACCGAGAATGAAGCGGAGAATGTCGTTTGCCGGTGTGCCGTCTTCCATGCAGCGCAAGCGCACCTGTGCCCAGCATGAACCCAGTCCGAGGTCGGCTGCCTGATACTGCATCGTTACGGCTGCGATGGAGGCGTCCTCCACCCACACGTCGGTTTCCGTCGTATCCATGAGCACGACGACTGCCATGGCGGCATCCTTGACAAACTCTGCGCCTGCCGATTTGCATTGCGACAATTTTTCGAGCGTATCCTTGTTGTCGACGACGATGAAGTGCCAAGCCCGTGTGCTCTTGGATGTTGGCGACATGAGTGCGGCACGCAGAATCAACTGCACCTGCTCGGCGGTCAGTTCCTCATCCGTAAACTTGCGGATGCTGCGTCGTTTTTGTACTAAATCCTTGAAGTCCACTTGTATTCGGAATGAAGTCGGTTATCTGATGCGGTCGAGTGAGCGCACGAGGCGTTCGTCCTTGCGGATGCCGTGAATGGCCATGATGTTGAGGATGAGGCACACGATGGGGTAGACGGCGCTTGCGCACAATTGAAAGTGAATGCCGGCATCGGGTGCTGCACTTTGCAGTTTGCCTTGGAACAGCCATGCGAAGAAGGCGTAGACAAGGATGTAGCCCACGAGCAGAATGGTGCTGAAAATCGTGAGGCGCAGTTGGTGCATGCGGTGGTTGAACATGAAAATCGTGGCGACGTTGAGGAGCACCACGATGATGAGGAGTGCACCCAGTGCCCAAGGCCCGCTGTCGTTGACGGTGGTAAATTGGGCTGGGTCGGCACTGATGGTGAAGTTGGTGAAATGTGCTGCCTCCGCACCGCCGGATACAAATTTTCCGACAACGGAAAAGAGCGACACGGTGCTCAAGATGGCTGCGAGTGCAAGATACAGCGATTGTATTCTCTGAATCATAAGCGAGTGTGCGTTTTGATGATGCGATTAAAGTGATAATGCGGCTATACGGTGTACTTGTGACCGTATCGCCGCATCACGTTGCGATGTCTCTATGTTAGAACTGACTTTCTTGCGTTTCCTTTGCCGGATTGCGGAAGTAGACCTTGTCGTCTACAAATTCCTGTGTGGCAATGAGCGTGGGTTTGGGCAGCCGTTCGTAAAAGCGCGAAATCTGGATTTGTTCGTCGTTTTCGAATATCTCTTCCAAGTTATCGCTGTTGGTGCCGAACTCCTGCAGTTTCTTCGACAGTTCTTCTTTCATTTCTGCGGCAATCTGATTGGCGCGCTTGCTCATCACTACTACGCTTTCGTAGATGTTGCCGGTGTCCTTGCTCAAGTCGTTCAGATTGCGGGTGACCGTTGTGGTCGGTGCATTTGTTTTCTTGAAATCCATCTCTATGTGTTGTTATAATTTGTTGGTTCTGTTCAGTCAGTTGCGCACTTTCTGGTCGGAGTGGCGGAAGATGCGGTCAGCCTCAGCCATGTATCGGCTGTCGGGAAATTCGTTCTTGAAGCCGTAGTATTCGTCGATGGCTTGCTGGTAGCGTTCTTCGGCTTTCTCGATGACGGAGTTTTGTGCCAACTGATAGCGGGCACGCAGGATGAGCATGTAGAGTTCCTCGCGCATGCTGGTGTAGGGATAACTCTTCAGCGCATTTTCCGCCGTCACGATGCAGGCTTCGTAGTTGCTGCCTCCGTTCGTGCAGTTTCCGGTGTAGGTTCCGAGATTGTAGTATAGTTTTGCAGCATCGTATTCCTTTTGCACAAGGCGATTCTGCAACTGATAAATCATGTCGTTCACTTCCTCGCGCTTGCTGCTGTAGGGGTAAAATTCGAGGAAATCCTGCAAAGATTTGACGGCAGTGTACGTCGGTGTCTGGTCAAGACGCGGGTCGGGCGACTGGCGGAAACTGGCTTTGCCGCTGTAGAAACGTGCCAATTCCGTATAGATGCCCTTCGGATAGGTCTTGTAGTAGCGGTCGAAATAAGTCGTTGCCAGTTCGTAGTCATGCAGTTGGTAGTGCGCCATGGCACTCATGAAGAGCGATTCTTCAGCCTTGTCCGTACCCTTCAGCATGAGCAGCATTTCGTCGAGCAACTGGTAGCACTGCGTATAGCGTCCGGCAGCGTAGCACTGCTTGGCGGTTTCATATTTATAGTCGTAGTCCTGCGTCTTGAACACGGCATTGTAACTGTTGCACGCAGTCAGCAGCCATGCCGTTGTCAGCAGGAAAAACAGGGGCTTTTTCATGAATATTCCCGAACACTTTTGTGAAAACTTTGCAAAGGTACGCAAAAAACTCCGAACTGCCAAAGTCTGCCTCTCTCTTTGTCGGCTTTTTTGCAATTTTTTAGATATTGTGAAATGCTGTTTCCGCTTTACAGATGCGATGCCGTCTTTGCTTTTTCTCTGCTGCCCATTCCGCTGCATCGCCGGCAGTATCCACATTGTGCGTGGAACGTGAAAAACTGTTAAACGTGTGTCAGACTGCGACAATTTTCTCCACAGAAGACATATTTAACCTTTGAGGGGGATTTTCCATCCACGACCGACACATTTTTCATCCATTTTCCGATAAATTTCTGCCTCACCACATCAAACGACCTACCTTGAAACGGCGAAAAGAACCGAAAATGGAAATTTTGCAATATGTTGATTATGAATGCGTTAACAAATTGTCGAAAACGGCTGAAAATTTGTCTTCGACGCGAGTAAAATTTCTCAGTGAAGGAAGTAAAATTTGTCTTCGACGCAAGTAAATTTTCTCTTCGACGAAATTTCGCGTGTTCTTCGACGAAATTTCGCGTACTCTGCGGAGGAATTTTAGCGTTGTCGGGAAGAAAATTTCGTCCGTTTTCGGAAAAATGGAAATGTTAAAATGGACGAAATCTTACCCCTCTCTGAATGCGTATATAATATAAGGAACGGGCGCACGCGCGCGAGGCTGAAACGTGAGGTGCTCAAAAGTTAAATAATTCTAAAATCAGACCATGCAACCGATGCGACAGAAGGGGAGCAAAATCAGCGAAGGCGAACGCCGATTTGGAGTGTTTAAGAATAAGATTGGAAAAATATACCAAAAAAATTTGCCCATTCCCGAATTTTTCCTAAATTTGTGCCGTCATGCCATATCATAGCATAAATTATTTATCAATATTTACTAACCCAATTAACAAAATTGTCTTATGAGAAAAACATTACGTTTCATGAGTCTGCTCGCAACGATGCTCGTGGCAGGAACGCTCACAGGACACGCTCAGTTCACCGTCAACACGACGGCGAAGTATGGTGCGACCAACACCGAAAGCGTGAAACTGTCGGACGTGGCTACGGCATTCGGCGTTACAGCAGAACAGTTCGCTACCGACTACACAGCGTGGGTCGAGGCTGCAAAGGCTGAAAACAAAGAAGCTGCCGATGCGTTTCCGATGGTAGTGGAAATCACGAATGACAACGGAACTTATCCGAATGACGAACTCGGTTACACAGCCGGCTTCAACGGAACTTACTGGATGACGACCGACGGAACACCCATCGCATGGGGCGTTGAAGGTTTTGCGTGGTTTATCGAACATGGCATTGACGCCGACGAAGATGTATTGTACTTCACTATCGGTCACAATTCTGCGGCTTTCGATGAAACCACAGGCGGTATGGCTGCCGTAACGCTCAACTGGAAGTACAGCGGCAAGACTGTTACGTTTGCAGTGAAACTCACGGTTGAACCCAAACCCGTGGTAGAAGGTATTGAAACCGAATGGGCAAACGTGAACGTTGTCGGTACGCAAGAATTCCTCGTAGCGCAGCAACCGGATGCAAGTTGGAAATCAACTACAGTTTCGGAAGCCCTCAACGAAGAACTCTTCACGAAACTTGGTCTTGACAAAGATGTGCTTGCTGACGAATTGGAACTGCGCCTTTATGTACGCGAGTTCAACTTCAGCACAGACGAAGGCACGTATGGTTGGACCGGATTGCTGAACAACAACTTTACGGCTAACGGCGTCGGCTTCTGGTTCGGTGCAACTACCGGTACGACTGACGAGGACATTGATACGGAATATCCCGAATGTGCTTCACGCGGATACAGCGCGAATTGTAACTTCTTCGTGGAAGGCATCGAATATGATGGCGAAACATTCAACTTCAGCATCGGTCAATATCCCGGTCGTTGCAAGGAAAATAAGGATTACTACGCATCCCTCTACGTGATGAACGGCAACAAGGCGTATGAACTGAAAATCACGCTCCACATCGACGAACAGGAAGTGATTGAATTCGGTGACATGACGCAAGTTGGTCAGCAGACAATCGACCTCGTTGGTGAAGTGGCTAAATCGGGCTATCCTCAAATGATTTTCACGGTAGACCTCGACGACATCGCTACTACACTCGGCATCGACCAAAGCGAAATCGACTATCATGTATTGGCAGATGAAACCAGCCTCTATACGGGTGGCCCGACAGCCGACAACGATGGTTGGTACATGACGAGAGAAGGATATGTAGGTTCTTGGGGCGCAGGCGACCCATTCTTCATTCTCTACCCGAACGGCAAGAGCGACAAGACGACATTGGCTCTCGGTCAGTATGGCGGTCAATTGGATGCCGAGGTAGGTGACAAGTTTACGTTCAAACTCTTCGTGCTGAATGAAGCCGAGTATTACCTCGTGAACGTTGTCTTCACCGTTGGTGAAAAGGAACCCGTTACAGGTCGCGAAAACTGGAAGGTTGTCGACAAGCAGGAATACAGCGCACAGTTGATTTCTTCTGAAGGATACGACCAGACAGAAAAGACACAAATGGAACAGGAACGTATCGTTTCTGTATTGGGTACCGATACGTACAAGATGTTTGCACTCACTGAACCGGGTAACCTCGACCCGGGTACATTCGCAGAACCGGGCTCGTTGTCAGGTCCTCCAGTAGGTTTCTGGATGTCGAAAGACGGTATCGATGGTTTGTGGAACCAAAACAACTCTTATGGTGTAGGCGTTACGGCTTCTACAGGTGTACTCTCTTGGTGGAGTATCCCCGATGCAAACGCTGTAGGTGAAACTTACCACGACACGTTCTTCCTCGTGAACGAATCAAACGGTAACATGGTACAACTGACCCTCCACGTGTCTTACGTTGACGTGAAGACATCTTTGGAAACTGTAGGCGAAGAAGACGTGATTATCGTTCTCAACGATGACTTCTACGACGACGGCGAAGGTTACTACTATGTAACGAACGACTTGAGCGGTGCACTCGAAGTGCTCGAAATGGATGAATCTGAAGTTGAATCTGGCGAATGGTACGTTGCCGGCACTACCGGTGTTCCGACCGTGAAGGTAGACGACTTCAACTCCATCGAAGTAATGTTCAATGCAGAAGGCCGCAACGTGCGTGCTGATGCTGACGACGCTGTCTTCGGTTTGGGTTACGACTACGCAGCCAACACTCCGCGCTTCGTGCTCGAATTCCCCGAAGTGGAACCGACTGCAGATATGTACTTCAAGACTGCTGCTGCATACGTATATGAAGGAAAGGCTTATGTCTTCAACTTCTACATCTACGGCGAAGACACTTACACTGGCATCAACAATGTCAATGTTGCCAACAATGTAAGCAACATGGTGTACGACCTCTCCGGTCGCGTTGTTCGTCGCGATGCAACAGTCGAAGGTCTGTCGCGTGGCGTATACATCACCAACGGCAAGAAAGTGCTGGTGAAGTAAACTGACCGTTAAATATTCTTAAAAGGAAGGTGCATCCGTCGGATTTTGGCGGTGCACCTTCTTTTTATGTCAGAAAAACACTATCTTTGCATCCGCTTTGGCGAAAGCACACCCGCAGGGGCTGACATGGATTTGACAGCATGACGGAGTGGTACGTAAGCATGCAGAGCGTTGATGGCTGGCTCTTTAATATCGGCTCTCAAAGAATTATCTGGCGAAACTCGTTATGCTCTCGCTGCTTGATCGAAGCACAGTAGATTAGGCTTTATTCCTTTGTTAGACGAAGGAACGAGACATCGCCCTGAAAGTTGTGGTTCCGAAACGTTCAGACCGGCGGTGCAGGAAAATCGGAAATAGTCGGCAGTGGCTTCGCACTGTCGATGAAATTTGAGAAGATAAGGCGAAGGTAGGTGGTCCGGGTCTTGCCGTCGCACGAAAACCGAAGGCCGGAATAAGCATGTAGAAAGCGTATGGCTTCCATGTTTGGACGAGGGTTCAATCCCCTCCAGCTCCACAAGAAAGCAAAGAATCGTCCGATGCTCAACGGCATACGGACGATTCTTCGTTATGGTTCGTTCGGTTCAGTCGGGTGTGTGAGTCAGTCGGACGTTACTGCTGCCAGAAGTTCCACGAAGCCAATGCTTGCAGGAGCAGCATCTCAAGTCCATTCTTGACGGTAGCACCTTGCGCCTCTCCGCGTTGCATGAAGAGTGTGCGGTCGGGATTGTAGATGAGGTCGAACAGCAGGTTGTTGGCATCCATGTGTTCGTAAGGCAGTTGCGGACATTCCATGGAACGCGGATACATGCCTACGGGCGTACCATTGACAATGACAGGGTATTCGCGCAATGCTGCAGCATTGATATCCTTGTAGGTCACGGTGCCCGGACGCTGATAGCGCGACACATAGACGGTTTCCAGTCCCAACTTGCGCAAAGCATAGTTCACGGCTTTCGATGCACCGCCCGTACCCAATATCATGGCTTTCTTATGGGTAGGCTTGAGCAGCGGTTCGATGGATTCGGTGAAACCGATGACGTCGGAGTTGTATCCGATGAGTTGGCGCGTATTGCCTCTTCGCTCCACGCGGATGACGTTGACGGCACCAATGGCACGTGCTTCCTTGCTCACTTCGTCGAGAAAGGGAATGACTTTCTCTTTGTAAGGAATTGTCACGTTCAGTCCGCGCAGCGTGGGATTGGCGGCAATGATGTCGGGCAGGAGGTCGATAGATGAAATCTCGAAATTCTTATACTCGGCATCAATGCCTTCGTTCTCGAACTTGTCGGTAAAGAAACTTTGTGAAAACGAATGACCGAGCGGGTAGCCTATAAGTCCGTAGGTGTCCATCGGGAAGTGAAGTTTGTGTGATAAAAGAATGTAAGGATTTATGCTGCGTGGTGCACTCACTTGATGGCTGTATAGCGAGTGCACATGCTGAACAGCAGATGTTTGCAAGTGACTTGTCGCCAACCTGCTTTCTCGAAGATGCGCACCATGTCCTGTCCTTGCGGAATGGCATCCATCGACGATGGCAGGTAGGTGTATGCGCTGTCGTCGTGGGAGATGAAACGTCCGACAACGGGCATCACCAGTTTTTTATACAGCCAAAAGAGTTGTTTCATCGGGAAGGTGGTGGGTGTGCAGAGGTCGATGCAGACGATATGCCCTTCGGGACGTACCACTCGCCGTATTTCTTGCAGACATTCGTCGAGGTTCGCGAAGTTGCGCAGTCCGAAAGACGAGATGGCTGCGTCGAACGTGTCGGCTGCGAACGTCATTTGCGAGCAGTCCTCCTTGCGGAGTTCGATGGTGTCCGACAATCCTTCTGCCGCAATCTTCTGCCGACCGATGGCCATCATACCTTCCGAAATGTCGACGCCAACGATGTGCTTCGGTTGCAGCAGTCGGGCTGCCAACAAAGCAAAATCTCCCGTCCCGGTCGCAATGTCAAGGATTTGCTCGGGAGCGGGAGATGCGCATTTCTTCAGATGCTTGATGGCGTTCTTTCGCCACAGGCGGTCTACGCCAAGCGAAAGTGTGTGGTTGAGTCGGTCGTAAGAGTGGGCGATGTTGTTGAACATCCGCTCCACTTGTGCTTTCTTCGACCCGTTTTCGCCGTATGGTTTAACCTTTTCTTGTGCGTAGGTATTCATTGACGTTTCTTTCGATACGTGCTGCGATGTCTTCGGTGTCGTCTGCCTTGGTGAAGGTTTCGCCAACGATGTGCTCGTAGAGTTCGATGTAGCGGTCGGAGATACTGTTCACAAATTCGTCCGTCAGTTCGGGCATGGTTTGTCCGGGTTGGTTCATGAAGTCGTGAGCGATGAGCCATTGGCGCACGAACTCTTTGGAGAGTTGGCGTTGAGGTTCGCCTTTCAGGAACTTCTCTTCGTAACCTTCTGCGTAGAAATAGCGGCTGGAGTCGGGCGTATGTACTTCGTCGATGAGGTACACCTTGCCGTCGCGCTTGCCGAACTCATATTTCGTGTCGACGAGAATCAGACCTTTCTCGGCTGCCATCTTCGTGCCGAGGTCGAAGAGGGCGCGGGTGTATTGCTCCATCACTTCGTAATCTTCACGGCTCACCAGTCCTTGTGCGATGATTTCTTCCTTCGAGATGTTTTCATCGTGTCCTTCGTCGGCCTTTGTCGTCGGCGTGATGATGGGGGTTGGGAAACGTTCGTTCTCTTTCATTCCGTCGGGCAATGTGACGCCGCAGAGGGTGCGGTTGCCGTTTTGATACTCACGCCATGCCGAACCAGTGAGGTAGCCACGGATAATCATTTCCACGCGGAAACCTTCGCACTTCAGTCCCACGGTCACCATGGGGTCGGGCGTCGCCAGTTTCCAGTTGGGCACGATGCTCTTCGAGGCATCGAGGAATTTTGCTGCGATTTGGTTGAGTACCTGTCCCTTGAAGGGAATGCCTTTGGGAAGAACGACGTCGAAGGCTGAGATGCGGTCGGTAGCGACCATCACCATCAGGTCGTTGTCGATGTCGTACACGTCGCGTACTTTACCATGATACACGCTTTTCTGTCCGGGAAATTGGAATTCGGTTTGAGTCAGTGCTGCCATTGTTCTATGTATGTTTTAGGGTTATGATATTGCGTTTCGGATTATTTGTCGTGGTCGGCAAACAGGCGAGGTTCTGCTTCAGCCCGCCGTCGGTCGTAGGCATCGTAGGCATTGACGATGCGTGTCACCAACTTGTGGCGTACAATGTCTTTCTCACTCATGTGCACGAAGGAAATTCCCGGCACGTCTTTCAGGACGACGAGGGCTTCCTTCAGTCCGGAACGGATGGCACGCGGGAGGTCGATTTGCGTGAGGTCGCCGGTGATGACCATTTTCGTGTTCTGTCCCATGCGGGTGAGGAACATCTTGATTTGCTGCGTAGTGGTGTTTTGCGCCTCATCGAGGATGACGACGGCATCGTTGAGCGTGCGTCCACGCATGAAGGCGAGCGGAGCAATCTGAATGACGTTCTGCTCCATGTATTCCGTCAGTTTCTGTGCCGGAATCATGTCTTGCAGCGCATCGTAGAGCGGTTGCAGATAGGGGTCGATTTTCTCTTTCATGTCGCCGGGCAGGAAACCGAGTTTTTCACCGGCTTCGACGGCAGGACGTGAGAGAATAATCTTGCGGATTTCCTTGTTCTTCAGTGCACGCACGGCAAGTGCAATGCTCATGTAGGTCTTGCCCGAACCTGCAGGTCCGACGGCGAAAATCATGTCGTTCTGCTGATAGGCTTCGACGAGCAGACGTTGGTTTTCGCTGCGAGGCGTGATAGGTTTGCCGGTGACGCTGTAGCAAATGGTTGCCGCGTCGCCTGCCGGCTTTGCCGTCACTCCTTTCACGATGTTGAGGATGGCTTCTTCGTTGAGCGAATTGTACTTGACGCAGTGTTGGCGCATTCGTTCGATATTCTCTTCGAATGCACACATTTCTTCCTCGTCGCCCAACACTTTCATGATATTGCCCCGAGCCACAATCCGCAGTTTGGGGTACAATGCCTTCACCATCTGCAGGTGAATGTTGTTCACGCCGTAGAAGGTAACGAGGTCGACGTCATCCAGTACGATATGCTTCTCTATCATGTAGCAGGTCTCTGCGTTTTCTTACCTTAAAAAAGTGGTGCAAAGTTAATGATTTTCTGCGAGAAACACTATCCCTGCTGCACTTTTTTGCAGCAGCGTCTTGTTTTTTGCTAAATGTAAGTCTTGCTTCTTTCTGACAAAACGACACGCGTTTCGGCGGAAATGATGACATTGTGTAAGCCGTTGTTTTCCATGTTTCGGCACGTTGTAAAATTTGCCGAAACGTCGGTTTTCGTGCATCGCACTCTACGGCTTCGCAGAGTGCGCTCTACGGCTCCGTAGACCGCACTCTGACACTTTGTACATCGCACTCTGCAAACTCGTGCATCGCACTCTACGAATTCGTGTGTGGAAGGGGAAAATCTGCGTTGTCGCAGACCGCAAAAAAGCCTGTTGCAACACCCGTTTCAGGCGTGCGCATAAACGTGAACACGCTTATGCATACGCCTG
>JAFLUS010000350.1 GCA_022508685.1 Prevotellaceae bacterium
GTGCCTTGACGGTCTTCTACAAATGTAGCCGTTGCAATGACAACGGCTACGATGGTCAGCAGGATGAATGGCAGTTTCTTCATCAAAAGTCGCGATATTCGGGGTTGTGCCGTTGCTTCACGGCGATACATTCCATTTCAATCAACCACGTAGGGCGGCACACCGGTGCCAACGTGATGACGTAGGGCGTGTGCGGAAATCGTTCGCTGAACATTCGGCTCACGATGCCGTAGTCAGCCAAGTCGCGCAGATAGACAATGATTTGCATCACGTCGTCGAATGTCGTGTCGGCTTCAGCCAACAACGTTTCCACGTTTTCCCACATCCTGTGCGTTTGCTTGACGATGTCGCCCACGTGCACCACTTCGCCCTTGTTGTTGATGCTTGCCGTGCCCGAAATGAACACGTGTGCACGGTCGCCATACTCTATGCACGTTCCGCGTTCGAACGTCACGCCGTATTCGTATGTCGGATTCAGATGCGTCGGTGCATATAGGTAGCGTTGCTGCTCGGGTAGGAATCCCGTCACGGCATAGGCGCCCAACTGTATCAGTGCACGCGTGTCGGCAGGCAGACCACCGATGCCGGTCGAGGCAATGTAGTGCGTGTGCGGCGTCAGTCCCTGCTGTTCAAAGTTTTCGCGTCGCGCCTTCACCATTCCGGCATATTGCGTATCGACGTCGCGCACGAAGAACCACGTGCGGATGCAGTTGTCAGCCAGTGTCGCACCGAAACTCTGCAACTGCTCTTCGTAATTGATGAGCAGACTCTCTGTTTGCCATGCCGAATCGCCTTTATGCTCGTGCATCCCCATCTTCCACAAATGGCGGTAGCCGCCATGTTCGCTCACCACCATGCCGTTGTCATTACGCACAGTGCTGCCTTTCTGCAGATATATCCACACAGCCAATTTCGACCCGTCCAACGGCGGTTGTTGGATGAAGGAATAGGCACAATCCGATTCCTCCTTCATCAGCGGACGTTGGTTGGTGGAATCGCTCAAGAAGTAGCGTTTTACAAT
>JAFLUS010000036.1 GCA_022508685.1 Prevotellaceae bacterium
ACAAATGAAAAAAGCCACACTCTTTCGCAGTGGAAAGAGTGTGGCTTCGAGTAATAAAGAAGGTGGTTTTTATTCTGCAGCAGTTTCTTCTGCCGGAGCCTCTGCGGGTGCTTCGGCTGGTGCTTCGGTTGCCGGAGCCGCAGCAGGTGCTTCTGCCTTGGGAGCAGACGACTTGCGTGAACGGCGCGTGCGAGCCTTCTTCTCGGTCTTTGCCATGTTCTCATCGAAGTCTACGAGTTCGATGAATGCCATGTCGGCTGCGTCGTTGGGACGCTTACCGAGTTTGATGATGCGCGTGTAGCCACCGGGACGGTCTGCCACTTTCTGGGCAACTTCGCCGAAGAGTTCGGTGATGGCGTATTTGTTCTGCAGGTAACTGAATACGACGCGGCGCGATGCGGTTGTGTCTTGCTTTGACTTTGTAATCAGAGGCTCAACATATTTGCGCAGTGCCTTTGCCTTGGGGAGGGTCGTCGTAATTCGCTTGTGCATAATCAACGAGATGGCCATGTTGGCGAGCATCGCCGAACGGTGGGATGCGGTACGACCCAGATGATTGAATTTCTTATTGTGTCTCATCGCTTTAATCTTTGTCTAATTTATACTTCGAAATATCTGTTCCGAACTGCAGGTTCAAACTTTCTAACAAGTCGTCAAGTTCTGTGAGTGACTTCTTACCGAAGTTGCGGAACTTGAGCAGGTCTGTCTTGTTGAATTGTACCAAATCGCCGAGGGTTTCTACGTCGGCTGCCTTCAGGCAGTTGAGGGCGCGGACGGAGAGGTTCATGTCGACGAGTTTGGTCTTGAGCAACTGGCGCATACGCAGTACTTCTTCATCGAATTCTTCGTTGCCGTCGAAGTCGTTGTTTTCGAGGGTAATCTTCTCGTCGGAGAAGAGCATGAAGTGGTAGATGAGGATTTTGGCTGCCTCCTTGAGGGCGTCCTTGGGATGGATAGAACCGTCGGTGGAGATTTCAAGTACCAACTTTTCGTAGTCGGTTTTCTGCTGCACGCGATAGTTCTCTACTGCGAACTTGACGTTGCGGATGGGGGTATAGATAGAATCGATGGCCAACTGATTGATTTCGCGACAATATTCGCGGTTTTCGTCAGCGGGGACGTAGCCACGTCCTTTGTTGATGGTCAGTTCTATCTCCATCGTTGCGTGTGGATCTAAATGACAAATCACCAAATCCGGGTTTAACACTCCAAATCCATTGAGATACTTGTTGATATCTCCTGCTTTGAACTCGGTTGAATTCTCAATAGTCAGCGACACTTTTTCTGTCTCAGTGTCGTCGACTGTTTGCTTGAATCGAACTTGCTTCAGATTCAAGATAATGTTGGTGACGTCTTCCTTCACTCCGGGTATGGTGGAGAATTCGTGCTCAACACCGGCTATGCGGACAGTGTTGATGGCGAAACCTTCGAGGGAGGAGAGAAGGATGCGGCGCAGTGCATTGCCAACGGTGATTCCGAAGCCGGGTTCCAAGGGACGGAACTCGAACTTGCCGAACGAATCGTTGGCTTCCAACATTATGACTTTTTCTGGTTTCTGAAATGCTAATACCGCCATTGTTAATTTTATTTAGAGTACAACTCGACAATCATCTGCTCTTTAATATTCTCTGGAATGTCTGCACGCTCGGGCAAGTGGAGCAGTTTTCCACCTTTCGAAGTTTCGTCCCACTCAATCCATGGATATTTGCTGTGGTTGAATCCTGCCAGCGAGGCAGCAATGACTTCGAGCGACTTGGCTTTTTCGCGTACAGCGACAAGTTGGCCGGGCTTTACAGAATAGGAGGGAATGTTGACAACTTGGCCGTCGACAGTGATGTGCTTGTGGCTTACCAACTGACGGGCTGCAGCGCGTGTGGGCGCGATGCCGAGACGGTATACGACGTTGTCGAGACGTGCTTCGAGCAACTGCAACAGGATTTCACCTGTCACACCTGTCTTTGCTGATGCCTTCTCAAAGAGGTTGCGGAACTGGCGTTCCAATACGCCATAGGTGTATTTTGCCTTTTGCTTTTCGGCAAGCATCAATCCATATTCTGATGTCTTCTTGCGACGGTTATTGCCGTGCTGACCTGCCGGATAGTTGCGCTTTGAAAGAACTTTGTCCGGTCCAAAAATTGCTTCGCCGAAACGACGCGAAATTCGAGACTTGGGGCCAATATATCTAGCCATATCAATTTCTAATTTTGTGGCATTGACGCTACATTGCAGCCGCGACTGCAGAAAGGAAAGATACAGTCAATATAAATAATGTGCGAAAATGCCGTTATAAACATTTATACTCTTCTTCTCTTGGGAGGACGACATCCGTTGTGGGGAAGCGGAGTAACGTCAACGATTTCCGTCACTTCAATTCCTGCACCGTGTACACCACGGATTGCTGCTTCGCGACCATTGCCCGGACCTTTTACATATGCCGTAACTTTACGCAATCCGAGGTCGAAAGCCACTTTCGCACAATCCTGCGCTGCCATCTGGGCTGCATAGGGGGTGTTCTTCTTGGAGCCGCGGAAACCCATCTTGCCTGCAGAAGACCATGAAATTGCCTGACCTTCGCTGTTTGCCAAAGTAACAATGATATTGTTGAACGACGAATGAACATGGAGTTGTCCCTGCGCACTAACCTTGACATTTCTCTTCCTTGCAGAAGTTGTTTTCTTTGCCATATACAACAATTATTATTTAGTAGCCTTTTTCTTATTTGCAACTGTCTTCTTCTTTCCCTTACGTGTACGGGCGTTGTTCTTGGTGCTTTGTCCGCGAACGGGAAGACCTAAACGGTGACGGATGCCACGATAGCAGCCAATGTCCATCAATCGCTTGATGTTGAGTTGGATTTCAGAGCGGAGGTCACCTTCTACCTTGTATTCGGCGCCGATGACTTCACGAATCTTTCCGGCTTGCTCGTCGGTCCAGTCTTTTACTTTAATGTCTTTATCTACGCCGGCTTTTTCCAAAATCTTACCAGCGCTGCTGCGTCCGATACCAAAGATGTAGGTCAACGCAATTTCACCTCGCTTGTTCTGTGGGAGGTCTACACCAACAATTCTTATTGCCATATCTTAATGTATATTTAATCTACAAAGAATCATCCCTGACGAGTCTTGAATTTCGGGTTCTTCTTATTAATTACAAACAGACGTCCTTTACGTCTCACGATAACGCAATCTGGTGTACGTTTTTTCAATGATGCTCTTGTTTTCATATTTGTTGAGTTTTGTTTTCGATTACGAAATGGACTTTAGTTTTGCCTAAATGCTGCCAAATGACATTATTTGTAGCGAAAGACTATGCGTCCTTTTGATAAATCGTATGGAGACATTTCTACGCGGATTTTATCTCCGGGGAGAATCTTAATGTAGTGCATCCGCATCTTGCCTGAGATATGTGCGATAATCTCGTGGCCATTCTCCAATTCTACTCGAAACATTGCATTTGACAACGCTTCTACGATTGTGCCGTCTTGCTCTATTGCTGACTGTTTTGCCATATTCAGATAAATTGTTCTCCTAATACTTTTTCTATCTCTTCGAACGAGGACAGGATGTCGGCCTTGCCTTTACGAACGCAGATGGAGTGTTCATAATGTGCTGCGGGGGTGCGGTCACGGGTGACTATTCCCCATTGGTCCTGCTGCATGTAGATGGCTCGCTTTCCCATCGCAATCATCGGTTCTATCGCTATGCACAGACCGTCTTTCAGCACTTTTCCACTACCTCGGCGACCATAATTCGGCACTTGCGGTTCTTCATGCATGTCCTTCCCGACGCCATGTCCGACAAATTCCCTTACCACATCATAGCCATTGGCTTCGCAATGTTGTTGAATGGCATTGGAGATGTCTCCTATACGATTTCCTGCTACGGCCTGTTCTATCCCTTTGTAGAGGGCTTCCTTCGTGGTTCGGAGCAACTGACGAACTTCGTCAGAGATTTCACCAACAGGGAAGGTATAGCATGAATCTCCGCAGAAACCATTCAGACGAGTTCCGCAATCTATCGACACGATATCACCATCTTTCAGCGGAATGTCGTTGGGTATGCCGTGAACGACTTGTTCATTGACCGAAGTGCAGATACTGGCAGGAAACGGAATGCCTTTGTGATTAGGAAAACCCTTAAATGTCGGTTCCGCACCATGGTCACGGATAAACTCCTCGGCAACGGCATCAAGTTGTTTGGTGGTAACACCGGGTTTAATCAACTTTGCCAATTCTGCCAATGTCTGACCTATCAGCAGATTTGCCTTACGCAGGAGTTCAACTTCGTCGTCGGTCTTGAGATATATCATCGTCAATTTCAATAGGCAGCATGAGCACCACGTATGCGACCTGTATCCAACAGACCGTCATAGTGTCTCATCAGCAGATGGCTTTCAATCTGTTGGAGTGTATCGAGCACAACACCAACAAGAATCAGCAGAGATGTTCCTCCAAAGAATTGCGCAAACTCACGCTGTACGCCAAAGAGGCTGGCAAATGCCGGCATGATGGCGATGAACGCGAGGAAGAGCGAACCCGGAAGTGTGATACGGGACATAATCTTGTCGAGGAAATCTGCTGTATTCTTTCCGGGCTTAACACCTGGAATGAAGCCATTGTTCCGCTTCATATCTTCAGCCATTTGCGTCGGATTGATTGTGATGGCTGTGTAAAGATAGGTGAAGAGGATGATGAGAATCGCAAAAATCAGGTTGTACACCCAACTCGTATTGTCTACCAACTGACTCATCACGGGGCCAATCTTACCACCTGCAACATATCCGGCAATCGTGATGGGGATAAACATGATTGCTTGCGCAAAAATGATTGGCATCACATTAGCCGCATAAGGCTTCAGGGGGATGTACTGGCGAGCACCACCATATTGACGGTTGCCGACAACACGTTTTGCATATTGTACCGGCACGCGACGCGTTCCCTGTACGAGCAGAATGGCTGCTGCAATCACAGCGAGCAATACGACGATTTCGACGAGGAATACAACCAATCCGCCTTGACCGGGAGATGAGAATTTCGTGGTCAGTTCTTGGAAGAACGCTTGAGGCAAACGCGCAATGATACCAATCATAATGATAAGCGATACACCATTGCCGATACCTTTATCCGTAATTCTTTCGCCAAGCCACAAAATGAACATACTTCCGGCAGCCAGAATGATGGTTGCAGTCACCATGAACCGCCAACCTTGCAAACTGTCATACACGGCAGCACCATTGGTCTGCATATTCAAGTTAATCAGGTAGGAAGGCGCCTGCAAGAGCAGAATGAGTACGGTCAGATAGCGAGTATACTGGTTCATCTTACGACGACCACTCTCACCTTCTCTCTGCATTTTTTGGAAATAAGGAACTGCGATACCCAACAACTGCATCACAATCGATGCGGAGATGTAAGGCATGATTCCCAATGCAAAGATTGAAGCCTGAGAGAAAGCACCACCTGAGAACATATCAAGCAAAGACATCAAACCTTCTTTTGTCTGATTTTGCAGACCTTGAAGACCGGCTCTGTCAATGCCCGGGAGCACGATGTATGATCCCAAGCGATAGACAGCCACAAACATAATGGTAATGAGGAGGCGATTACGCAGTTCCTCAATGTTCCATATGTTGGTCAATGTCTTTACTAACTTGATATTCTTAAGTTTGTTCATTGCTTTTCCCATTACATTAAAGTTTTACAATGTTTCCACCTTTTTCGGTAATAATAGCCTCTGCTTTCTTTGAGAACGCATTTGCTTCAACATCAACTTTAGATGTAAGTTCACCTTTTGCAAGAATCTTGACGAGTTGCTTCTTGTTGATAAAACCTGCAGCGATCAAATCTTCGATGCTTACTTTCGTCAGTCCTTTATCATCAACCAATTTCTGAATCGTACTCAAATTGATGGCCTTATATTCTACGCGGTTAATGTTCTTAAAGCCAAATTTTGGCACGCGACGTTGCAAGGGCATTTGACCACCTTCAAATCCAATTTTCTTCTTGTAACCAGATCTTGCTTTGGCACCCTTGTGTCCACGGGTTGAGGTACGTCCCTTTCCGGAACCATATCCACGTCCCACTCGCTTGCTATTATGCGTAGAACCCTCGGCTGGTTTTAAGTTATATAATTCCATTATTTCGAGTTTTATACGTTAGTATTTAATGATTATTACCAATTCTTAGTCGACGATTTCGACAAGATGTTGTACTTTACGAATCATACCACGCAATGAAGGAGAATCTTCATGTTCAACGACATTACTAATGCGGTGCAATCCGAGAGCATCCAATGTTCTCTTTTGATCGATTGGACGATTGTTACGGCTCTTTACTTGCTTAATCTTAATTGTTGCCATGTCAATTCCTCCTTATCCTCTAAATACTTTTGTCAAACTAACACCACGGTTCTGTGCCACGGTCTTGGGGTCACGCATATTTGCGAGGGCTTCGATGGTTGCCTTTACCAAATTGTGAGGGTTAGATGATCCTTTGGATTTAGCCAACACGTCGGTTACGCCTGCGCTTTCAAATACAGCACGCATAGCACCACCGGCCACTACACCAGTACCGGCAGATGCTGGCATGATGAGTACGCGGGCACCGCCAAACTTGGCTTCTGCTTCGTGGGGAACAGTTCCCTTCAGAACTGGAACCTTAACCAGATTCTTCTTGGCAGCCTCTACACCTTTAGCGATTGCAGCGGTAACTTCACCTGCTTTGCCAAGACCATAACCGATAACGCCATCACCGTTACCAACTACTACAATGGCAGCGAAAGTGAACGTTCTACCACCCTTTGTAACCTTGGTAACACGATTAATAGCCACTAACCGATCTTTCAGTTCGATATCGTTTCCTATTTTAACTCTATTAACCATAATTCTTTAAAATTTAAGTCCGGCGTTACGGGCAGCATCTGCCACCGCTTTAATTCTACCATGATAAAGGTAACCGTTACGGTCGAACACTACGGTTGTGATACCTGCTTCGATTGCCTTTTTCGCAATAAGTTCACCAACTTTTGCAGCCTGTTCTGTTTTATTGCATTTTTCCAAACCAAGCGAAGATGCAGCAACAAGGGTCTTGTGCTCATCGTCGTTAACTACTTGAACGTAAATCTGCTTGTTGCTTCTGAAAACAGACATACGTGGCCGCTCAGCAGTACCGGAAATCTTATTACGTACTCTATATTTAATCTTGAGACGTCTTTCTGCTTTTGTTATCATACTCGTACAATGTTTAATTATTTAGCACTTGCTGACTTACCAGATTTTCTTCTAATCTCTTCGCCTTGGAAACGAATACCCTTACCTTTGTAGGGCTCCGGTTTACGGAATGAGCGAATCTTCGCACAAACCAAACCAAGCAATTGCTTGTCACAAGATTCGAGCATGATGAGAGGATCCTGGTTTCTCTCTGACTTTGTTTCCACTTTAATCTCCTTGGGTACTTCGAACACAATCGCGTGAGAATAACCAAGAGCAAATTCCAACAGGTTGCCAGTGTTCGATACACGATAACCCACACCCACCAACTGGAGTGTTTTCTTGTATCCTTCGGACACACCGACTACCATATTGTTTACAAGAGCACGGTACAATCCGTGGAACGCGTGGCGTTGTTTTGGATTGTCAGTCATCAACTCTGTGTTTTCTTCCATTGTCAACGTTCCGTCCTCAATTGTAACCTTAATCGCAGGATTTACATATTGTGAGAGTTCACCTTTAGGACCTTTAACGATTACAATGTCATCCTTATGAGTAACAGTTACTCCTGCAGGAATACTAATAGGCAATTTACCAATTCTAGACATTATATATCCTCCTAATTAATATACATAACAAAGAACTTCGCCACCGATTTTCAGTTCGGCTGCTTCTTTATCTGTCATTACACCTTTGGATGTAGATAAGATTGCAATACCCAATCCATTGATGACGCGAGGCATGTCTTTGTAACCCGTGTACTTACGGAGACCCGGGCGTGACACGCGCGTCAAGTTTTGAATTGCGCTCACTTTCGTTTCCGAATCATACTTAAGCGCAATTTTAATTGTACCTTGAGGACCTTCCTCAATGAACTTGTAGTTCAGTACATAACCTTTGTCGAAGAGGATTTTCGTAATCTCCTTCTTCAGGTTTGAGGCTGGAACTTCCACGACTTTGTGCTTTGCCATAATCGCGTTGCGCAACCTCGTCAGATAATCTGCTATAGGATCTGTCATGATGTTTAAATTAATCGGGATTTCCCGACAATATTTAAATGATTAAAAAATGAGTTGTTCCAATTACCAACTTGCCTTCTTAACACCCGGAATCAAACCGGCTGAAGCCATCTCACGGAATTGAATACGCGAAATACCGAACTGACGGATATATCCACGCGGACGTCCTGTGATTTTGCAACGGTTATGAAGACGAATGGGATTAGCATTCGCGGGAATACTCTGAAGTTTACGAGCTGCTTCATATGCTTCTTCCGGCGTACCGGTTGCGATAACCTTCTTCAAGGCTGCACGCTTTGCTGCATATTTTGCTACAAGTTTTGCACGCTTCACTTCGCGAGCTTTCATTGATTCTTTTGCCATATCACTTATTATTTATTAGCATTCTTAAATGGTAAACCGAAAGCTTTCAGAAGAGCATATCCTTCCGCGTCAGTCTGTGCAGACGTTACGAACGTGATGTTCATACCATTGATCTTGTCGACTTGGTCGATGTTGATTTCAGGGAAGATAATTTGCTCCTGAATACCAAGAGTATAATTACCACGTCCGTCAAACTTCGCTTCAATACCCTTAAAGTCGCGGATACGAGGAAGAGAAACGCGAATCAGACGCTCCAAGAATTCATACATCTTCTGACGACGCAGTGTAACCATCACACCGATAGGCATCTTTTTACGAAGACGGAAGTTCGAGATGTCTTTCTTCGAAACCGTTGCCACAGGCTTCTGACCCGTGATTTGAGCGATTTCGTTCATTGCGACTTCAATGATCTTCTTGTCTGCTGTAGCGTCTCCAAGACCTTGATTTACCACGATCTTCTTCAATACAGGGATCTGCATAGGAGAAGAATAGTTGAACTGTTTCATCAATGCTGGTGCAATCTGCTCAGCATATACATCTTTAAGTTTTGCTGTATTTGCCATTAGATTTCCTCTCCTGATTTTTTAGCATAACGAACTAACTTACCATTAGCACCGATTCTGCGGCCAATACGAGTTGCTTCACCAGTCTTCGGGTCTACAACATTCAAATTAGAAATGTGAATAGGTGCCTCTTGCTTAATAATGCCACCCTGTGGGTGTTGAGCACTGGGCTTTGTGCTTTTGGATACCATATTGATGCCTTCGACAACTGCACGTTGCTCCTTTACCAAGACACGAAGAACTTTGCCCTTCTGTCCCTTGGAATTGCCGGCATTTACGATAACCGTGTCACCTTTTTTAATATGCAATTTACTCATTACTTTGTCTGTCTTTAAGTTAAAGTACTTCAGTAGCCAAAGAAACCACTTTCATGTTAACAGCACGGAGTTCACGAGCTACAGGACCAAAGATACGGCTTCCTCGCATTTCGCCTGCATTGTTCAGAAGAACACAAGCGTTGTCATCGAAACGGATATAGGATCCATCGGGACGACGGATTTCCTTCTTTGTGCGCACAATCAAAGCCTTTGATACTGCTCCCTTCTTCACATCACTGGTCGGGATCGCATTCTTTACTGCTACGACAATCACATCGCCTACGGTTGCATAACGACGCTTTGTACCTCCGAGAACTCGGATGCACAGCACTTCGCGAGCACCGCTGTTGTCAGCGACTGTCAATCTTGATTCTGTCTGTATCATACTTTATTTCGCTCTTTCTACAATTTGTACTAATCTCCATCGCTTGGTTTTACTCAACGGACGAGTTTCCATAATCAGCACAGTGTCGCCAATATTACACTCGTTCTTCTCATCGTGAGCATGGTATTTCTTCGTCTTGCTAACGAACTTACCATAGATAGGGTGCTTTTCCTTGAACTTGGCAGCAACAACTATGGTTTTATCCATCTTGTTGCTTGTAACCACCCCTGTTCTTTGTTTTCTAAGATTTCTAACTTCCATGTAGTTCAAGTTTTATTTGTTAAGTTCTCGCTGACGAAGTTCACCTTTCATGCGTGCAATGTCACGACGCAACTTTTTAATCTGAGAATAATCTTCCAGTGGAGAAATATGATGGTTGAACTTCATGCTATTATAGTTAACAACCTCTGCATCTATCCGTTCTGCCAGTTCGGCAGTCGACAGTTCTCTAATTTCTGCAATTTTCATAATGATTAAGCGTTTTTGTCGTAGTCACGTCTTACAATAAATTTAGTAGTCGTCGGCAATTTTTGTGCACCGAGACGGAGTGCTTCCTTCGCAATATCATATGAAACGCCTTCAACTTCAAAGAGAATACGTCCGGGCTTTGCAGGGAACACATACTGGTATGGATCACCCTTACCTTTACCCATTCGGACGTCTGCAGGCTTCTTGGTGATTGGCTTGTCAGGGAAGATGCGAATCCAAACCTGACCTTGACGCTGCATATAACGTGTTATTGCCACACGGGCGGCTTCGATTTGCCGTGCCGTAATCCAGCGTTCCTGAAGCGCCTTGATACCGAAACTACCAAACGCGAGTTCAGTACCGCGGTGTGAAACACCTTTCCAACGGCCACGACCCTTTTGCGGTCTTCTATATTTTTGTCTTTTTGGCTGTAACATA
>JAFLUS010000037.1 GCA_022508685.1 Prevotellaceae bacterium
AAAGAAGCGTTAGCTTTATTTCTTGCTTTTCGGATAATTGGGGAATTAGAGAAAAGTCACAAGAGTAAATGTTAATGCTCATGCCAATGGCGTGGGCTTTTACTTGTTGAAGTGACTTAGGTTATCCCCAATACCTCCGAAAGCGTAGACAAAGTTAGCAGTCCACGTTTTCTTTTTCTGTCTACTGCCGCATATTGGACTGAAAACAATTATTACAATAATTACAAATTGAAAAAGAAATGAACAAGTATATCATAAAAAATATGAAGGTCATAGCAATATACACAATGTTTGGAATTGCAATGACTGGATGCGGTGCCAACTCATCCAACAGCCAAAATGAAGCAGATGATGCCTCTGTTTCTAATAATGAAACTACAAAAACTGACGATGATACAACATGGCATTACTTTCAAGAGGAAGATGACTTAACACATAACGTAACAGCCATTAATGCCTATGTTGCATCAACAAATAGGGTAGAAATTGACTATAATGGACATACGGCAAGAATGCTGTTAAGTCTTCGTTATTCCGCTGGCTTTTCATATGCAACAGGAGGTCCGTCAACCTCTGTGACAATTACGTTTGCCGAAGACAACGGCATGACCCGTTTATCAGAGATTAATGGTTCGGGGATATTGGTTGTCTTTGACGAAGGAGAGATTGACGACAGATGGAGTTTAATAGATATGGGAAAAAAACGTAACACTTTATTTATGTATCAACCACGCAAGGTTGCCCCATTTGTGGAAGAACTCAAATCTTCAAAACAAGTAAGGATTCAAGTTAATTTGGAACACGTGGGAAGAAAAACGTTTGACTTTAATATAGAAGGTCTGGAATGGGATTTTGAAAACTAATTCTTTTGAGAAAGAGGCTGTCTAACAATAATAAAGTTAGGCAGTCTCTTTATTGCCCTGGATTGTCGAGATACCACCACAAGGTGTTGCCAAAGCGGCGACGGGTGAGGTTAGTACGCTGTATGGGGTCGGAAAGGGTGTCGCGCATCGTAACGTAGTCGGCGTGATGCTGCAGGGTGAGGCTGTCTGCCATGTCGGGGGAAACGACGGCGAGGGCTTCACGGAAGGCTCGCGGTAATGGACGGACGGAAAGCGTATCTACATACAGATATTCATACTGACCGAAATCGTCAATGAATGCCATGAGGTCGCGCCGCAATAGGTGGGAACACAAATAATAGTCGGCAGCACGACGGAGTTGACGATGGATGAATTGAGGACGGTCAATGATGATTTGCCAAAAGGGAGTCGGTTGTGCAATGGCGGTCGAGTCAATGTGCTGCAACGAATCAGCAAGAGCGACGTGGTGCTGCAAGACGTAAGCAAAGAGTTGTTCAGGCGTTTGCGCGTCAATGGAATCGGGGGCGACGCCTAACGAACGGACGATGCGGTCGGCTGTGATGCGATGTTGCAAACGGGAGGTGTCGGACAACTGCAGCAAACCGGCTGTGCCGAACGACTGCGGATAATCGAACAGGCGTTCGGAAAGCGAATCCTCGAGCGAAAGCGCGTACATGCGCAAATTGGTAAGACGGGCTGTCGACGGCAACGAACGCTGACCTACGCGCAGTGCGTCAGCATAGCGCTGCTGAAGAATGAGCCGCTCCGTCTTCAGTTCAAACATATACACGTCGGAGGTTGCATTCGTTCCACCACAAAGCAGAATGAACAGCAACATCGTCATGGCGTTGGGCAAGAGAGGGTTGCTTTCGTCTGCATGGACTTTCTGCGCCTTTCTACGCGACTTGCGCGCAGCATGAATGGCATAAATGACGGCAAGATAAATCAGCAGCAACAAAGGGAGCAACCATGTCCACGCGCCAAAAGCAAAGTGATTGATGGCTCGGGCGTCGAGATGAGTGAGCATGGTGAGTGCCACAAACGACGGCACGTAGGTGAGTGCGTGCCACCGCGAGGGTACGTGCAGAACGAGCGACATGAGCCATTGCAACACTTGCAGCACGGCAGTGATGATAATGGCTCCCACGAGAATGGAATAAGTGGTCTTGCCATGCGAGAAGACGAACTGGGCTTGCGCCAACAGGTCGCCTTCCATGCAATAGAGGTAGCAAAAGGTGAACAGCAGAAAAACGGCTGCGCAGAAATAGCGCACAAGGAGGGCTGCTCCCGTTTGCTGTGTTGAGGATTGATGCTTCACGGGCGTGGTCAGTCTTTCTTCTTCAGCACCACAGCACTGCGGGCTGGGATGTAGAGTTGCAACCAACCTTTACCGTCTTGCGCATACACGGGGTCGTAGTTGGTGAAGTGGCGCACGCTGTCGTCGGCAAACGCATTGCCGCCAAAGGCTTTGGCATCGGTGTTGAGCACGACATCGTAGGAACCCGCCGGAACGATGAATCCGTAATCGGTGTAGGAGCGCGTCGGACTGAAGTTGAACACGAACAGCAGGTCGCCTCGGCTGAATGCCAGTATCTGGTCGCCGTCGTTGTGCCATACTTCTACAACGGGTGTCTTTTGGAAATTGCGCTGCGCACCTATCAGATGTATCATTTCCTTGTCGAAATCGCCCAAGTAATGGTAGCAAAGCGCGTGATTGTCGACGAGATTCCACTGACGACGGGCATACTTGTGGCTCCATCCGTTGCCTTCGCGCGGGAAGTCTATCCACTCGGGGTGTCCGAATTCGTTACCCATAAAGTTCAGATAACCGCCGTTCATCGTGGCTGCCGTGAGCAGGCGAATCATCTTGTGGAGTGCAATGCCGCGATTGGCGACAAAGTTCTCGTCGCCTTTCTTAAAGTGCCAATACATATCGGCATCTATCAGACGGAAAATAATCGTCTTGTCGCCCACCAACGCTTGGTCGTGGCTTTCCGCATAGGAAATGGTCTTTTCGTCCTTGCGGCGATTGGTGGTTTCCCAGAACATGGAGGATGGTTTCCAGTCTTCATCCTTCAATTCCTTGATGGTCTTTATCCAATAATCGGGAATGTTCATCGCCATGCGATAGTCAAACCCGTAACCGCCTTGCTTGAACGGCGCAGCCAGTCCGGGCATACCGCTCACTTCTTCGGCAATGGTGATGGCGTTGGGCTTCACTTCATGAATCAGCAAATTGGCAAGGGTGAGATAAGCAATGGCTTCGTCGTCCTCGTGACCATTATAATAGTCGCCGTACCCGCCGAATGCCTCGCCTAATCCGTGGCTGTAGTAGAGCATCGACGTGACACCATCGAAACGATAGCCGTCGAAATGGAATTCTTCGAGCCAGTATTTGCAGTTGCTCAACAGGAAGTGGAGCACTTCGTTCTTGCCATAATCGAAGCAGAGGGAATCCCATGCCGGATGTTCGTGGCGGTCGCCTTGCATGAAATACTGGCAAGGGTCGCCGGCGAAATTTCCCAAACCTTCCATCTCGTTCTTCACGGCATGGCTGTGGACAATATCCATGATGACGGCAATGCCTTGGCTGTGTGCGGCATCGACGAGTTCCTTCAGTTCTTCGGGCGTACCGAAACGGCTCGACGGAGCAAAGAAATTGGATACATGGTAGCCGAAACTGCCGTAGTACGGATGTTCGGCAATCGCCATAATCTGAATGCAGTTGTAACCATCGGCAACGACGCGGGGCAGCACGTTGTCCTTAAATTCGCGATACGTACCGACCTTCTCTGCATCTTGCGCCATACCGATGTGGCATTCGTAGATGAGCAGTGGCGACGTGCTGGGACGGAACGTGCGTTTCTTCCAAACGTATGGTTGTTCAGGAGCCCACACCTGTGCAGAGAATATCTTGGTCTGCTCGTCCTGCACCACACGGTTTGCCCATGCCGGGATGCGTTCGCCTTCACCGCCTTGCCAATGGACGCGCAACTTGTAGAGGTCGCCATGCTGCATGGCACGCACGCCGAGTTTCAGTTCCCAGTTGCCGTTCTTCAGCCGCTTCATCCGGTACTTCTCCTGCTCTTGCCAGCCATTGAAATCGCCTATGACATAGATGTCGGTGGCGTTGGGTGCCCATTCGCGCAACACCCATCCCTTGTCCGTGCGGTGCAGACCGAAATAGAGATAACCGGTGGCGAAGTCGGAGAGTGTCTGCTTGCCGTTGTTCGTCAGTTGGTTCAGTTTGTCGAGCGCATGTTCGTGACGTCCGCGAATTGCATCTTCGTAGGGTTCCAGCCACGTGTCGTTCTTGACGAGGCCGATGTGCTGTTTACGTGCCATAATACGGTCGATATGCTATGAAGTTAAACCATTACTTTGAATATCACTTTCTGAATTTCCGCTTCCTGACTGATGCAAGGTGCATGGCCGTCTTGCGGAAGGAAGATGGCGAACTGCCCGGGATGCACGGTCACGTACTGCTCGGCAAGTCCGTCGTAGAAAGTAATATCGCTTTGCGCGTCGTAGGGTTGCTCAGGCAGGTTCTTGCGAGGCGTATATCCCATTGTTTCTGCGCAGTTGAACGGAATCTGCACGTCGAGCATCACGTCGTGGGTTTCGAGTCGTGCTTCTTCAGGCGTCTTTCCTTTTACATGGCTGAAATTGCCAAAGACGTTGTTGCCGTCAATCTGAACCTTGCCCACGGGGATGGTCGTCAGGTCGTGGCTGTTGATAAAATCAACGACGTGCTGCAGTCTCGGACAGAGTGCAACGTAATCTTTCAGATGGTCGAGTGTGTCAATAATCATGGTATGCGTGAATTTAGATAGTTGCGAAATGGTTATTATTGCAAGGTCTCGATGCGTCCGTGCTTGTAGAAGCCTTTGCGCACCACCTTGCCGCTGCGGTCGCGTTCGGTGAAAGCGCCGTCGCGGACGTCGTTGACGTATGTACCTTCGAAGCGGGTTCCGTCAGCACTTTCTTCGACACATTTGCCGTTCTTCATGCCGTTCTTAAAATGTCCCTTGAATTTTGCGCCGTCGTGCATGCGGAGCACACCTTCGCCGTCCATTTGTCCGTTCATCCATTCACCATCGTACAAATCACCTTCTCGATTGGTGTACTTTCCGCGTCCGTTTTGCTTGTCGTCAGCCCAATAGCCTTCGTATTTTGAGCCGTCGGGCCATGTGTACACGCCAAATCCGCTCATCAGTCCGTTCTTGAACTGCCCCACGTATTTGCGCTTGTCGACATAGGTAAAGATGCCCTGCCCTGTCCGTTCGCCGTTGAAATAGTCGCCTTCGTAGCGGTCGCCGTTGTGGAACGTGTAGATGCCTTTTCCTTCCATCATGTCGCTCTTCCACATTCCGTCATACTTGTCGCCGTTGGCATAGTAGTAGATGCCGTGGCCATTGCGTTGGTCGTATGCCCATTCGCCATAGTAGGTGCTGCCGTCACGCCAGTCAAAACTGCCTTTACCATGCTTGCGGTCGTTGAGCCAAGAACCTTGATAGGTGATGCCGTTTGCCCAGACGTAAGTGCCTTCGCCTTCCCGCTTATCTTCCTTCCAGTCGCCCGTGTAGCGGTCGCCATTGTAATAGTACATCGTACCCTGCCCTTCCTGATAGTCGGAATACCACAGACCTTCGTAGCGATTGTTGTTGGCAAAATAGAATGTACCGCGTCCGTGCTGATGGTCGTCAAACCATGCACCTTCGTATTTTTCGCCGTCGGCAAACAGATAAATGCCTTGTCCCTGCCGCTTTCCTTTTACATATTCGCCGTCATACGTATCTCCGTTACGATACGTCGTTTTGCCTTTTCCGTTCGGTTTTCCGCCCAACATTTCACCATAATAACTGGCATTGTCCTTCGGGAATACATAGGTACCTATCAGTATTTTTTGTGCGGAACCCTCCGCTGCAGCAGCCATTGCCATCAGCAACAGCCCATATCTGTATAATCGTTTCATATCGTTCTTTCTTTATATTATAAACTGCCGCATAGCAGGTTGTTGCCTACAAAGGTACGAATAAGCGAGCACAATACAAAAGAAAATGCCAAATTTTCATTTTTATTGTCGAGCGAGAGTGCCTTCGGCGCAGCCAACAGGACGAATAAGCAAGCACAACTTCGAACCGCGTTTCCAACGTATTTCACACCTTTTTGAACGCAAAACTCAAAAAAAGTAAGAAAAACGACAATGGTTCGGAATTTATTTATTAGATTTGCAACCGTTATGTGCAATATACCAACACATTGCACACGACAGCGTGAATAAACTAACGAGCGCGACACGATGTGCTGCAACGCCGCGCGTCCCGCAGAATCTTAACACTAAAACAAACTGAAGGTGATGACTGACATCGAAAATCGCAACGAGGACATCCAGCAAGAGCCCGTTGCAGAAAACCTGAACGAAACTGCCGCTGCAGAAGAGGCTGCAGTTGTAACCAACGAAGAGAACGTGGCTGACACGACCGAGCCCACAGCGACTGACGTTGCCGAAGCACCCGTTTCGACCGTCTACGAAACCACAGCCGACATTCTCGCACGTCTTCAAGAAATGGCTGAAGGAGAGCAACCCATCTCCCGCCAAGAAGTGGATGGACTGAAGAGCCAGTTCTACCGCCTCAACAAACAACAGCAAGAAGATGCCTACAAAGCATTCATCGACGGAGGAGGCAATCCCGACGAGTATCTGCCTGCCCCCAACACCGATGAACAGGCATTCAAGGAACAAATGGCGATTGTCCGCGAAAAACGTGCTGCACAACACGAGGCTGAAATTCAGACGTTGGAAGAAAACTATCAGAAGAAGTTAGCCATCATCGACAAAATCAAGGAAATACTTGCCACGCCCGACGAAGTCAATCGTTTCTACAACGATTTCAAGGCACTCCAACAGCAGTGGAACGACATCCGCCAAGTGCCTGCCGAGAAAGCCACTGACCTGTGGAAGACCTACCAAGTCTACGTCGAGCAATTCTACGACACACTCAAACTCAACAACGAGTTCCGTGCCTACGACTTCAAGAAGAACCTCGAACTCAAGACCGCACTCTGCGAACGTGCCGAGAAGTTGGAAGAAGAAGAGGACGTCGTCAGCGCCTTCCGCCAGTTGCAACAACTCCACCAAGAATTCCGCGAAATCGGTCCCGTCGACCGCGAACTGCGTGAAAGCATCTGGACACGTTTCAAGACGGCATCGACCGTCATCAACAAGCGCCACCAAGACTTCTTCGAAGCACGCAAGGCACAGGAGAACGAAAATCTGGAGAAGAAGACGGCCATCTGCGAGCAAGTAGAAGCCTTCGACCTCGACAGCCTCAAGACTTTTGCCGACTGGAACGCCGTTTCGGAAAAGATTATCGCCTTGCAAAGCGAATGGAAAACCATCGGGTTCGCCCCACAAAAGACGAATGTCAAGATTTACGAACGCTTCCGTGCGGCTTGCGACGCCTTCTTCACGCGCAAAGCCGAATTCTTCAAAACCGTCCGCGATTCGCTCAACACCAACCTCCACCTGAAGCAGGAACTTTGCGAAAAGGCTGAAGCACTGCAGAACAGCACCGAGTGGAAGGAAACGACCGACGCACTCGTCGCACTGCAAAAGCAATGGAAAGAGATTGGCACCGTTCCCAAGAAGTACAGCGACGAAATCTGGAAACGCTTCAACACGGCTTGCGATACCTTCTTCGAAGCCAAGAAAGCGGCAAACTCCACCCAACACACCGAACAGCAGGAGAACTTGCAGAAGAAGCAAGCCATCATCGACTCGCTGGCTGCCATCGACCCATCTGCGACCGACGAAGATTTCCGCCAGCAACTGCGCGACGCACAAGCGCAATGGAACGAAATCGGACACGTACCCTATCGCGAGAAGGAAAACATCTACAAAGCCTTCCGTGCCCAGATGGACCGCCTCTACGGCGCACTCAACGAGTCGGCAACCCGACGCCGCATCAACCGCTTCCGCACTGAAGTGAAGGACACTGACGGAAAGGTGCGCGAACGTCTGCTCCGCCAGTTCGACATCCTCAAGAACGAAATCAAGACTTACGAGAACAACCTCGGTTTCCTCACGCTGTCGTCCAAGTCGAAGAGTGGAAACGCACTCGTCGAAGAACTCAACCGCAAGGTTGACAAACTGCGTGCCGACCTCGACGAAATCCGTCAGAAAATCGCCGCACTCGACGAAGCCGCAGCCGAGAATTAAGCCACGCGCATTCTCCTTTTCTTACTCCGGAAATCTGTCCTCTTCGACAGATTTTCGGAGTTTTTTCGGTGCATCCCCACGCAAACTGCACTTTTTTACCCATTCTTTTCACTATCTTAAATTAAATACGTACCTTTGCACACGATTTAATCGACGCATTCACACTGTATGAATTCAGATCCTTATCCGGCGGAAACGATAGCCGCCATACAACCACTTCTTGTCGTTTTGAAAGAAAACGCCAATTTTACTCCCCTCATTACCTACATTCTTTTAGCATTGGTCGTTTCGTCCATCTGCTCTGTCCTCGAAGCCACGTTGCTGTCTACGCCCATGTCGTTCATCAACACGCTCGAGCAACAAGGAGTGAAGGGAGCCGACCGACTCAAAGCACTGAAATCGAACATTGACCGCCCCATTTCAGCCATCCTCGTTGTCAACACCATTGCCAACACCGTTGGCGCATCGTTCGTCGGCAGCGAAGCCGCACAACTCTTCAACAGCACTGGCGTAGGCGTCGTTTCGGGTATCTTCACCTTCTGCATCTTGGTATTCAGCGAAATCATCCCGAAGACCATCGGTTCCAATCATTGGCGCAAACTCGCCATTCCGGCATCCGGCATCATTCGCGGTATGATTGTCATCACCTACCCCATCGTCTTTCTCCTTGAACGACTTACCCGCTTCATCTCCAACCGCACATCAGCCCAAGTGTCGGTCAGCCGCGAAGAGGTTGCCGCCATGGTCACGACGGGTGCCGAAGAGGGCGTGTTGGAGAAAGAGGAGAACAAGATGATACAGAACCTCCTCAAACTCGACCAGTTCACCGCCCACGAAATTATGACGCCCTCGAGCGTCGTCACGATGGCGGAAAGTTCGCAAACCATCCGCGACTTCTACAACAGCGACGACTTTGCCAAGTTCAGCCGCATTCCTATCTACGAAGAGGAAAACGACGACTACATCACAGGCTACGTCCTCAAGCAGGAAATTCTCGAAAAATTGGCGCAAGACCAGTTCAAGACCAAACTCAAAGACCTCGCCCGCCCCATCCTCACGTTCAACGAAGACGCGCCCGTTTCCCACATTTGGGAAACCTTCCTCGCCAAAAAGGAGCACATTTGCGTCATCATCGACGAATATGGTTCCATGCGCGGCATCGTCACCCTCGAAGACGTCATCGAAACGATGCTCGGCTTTGAGATTGTTGACGAGAAAGACGAAGTCGTCGATATGCAGGAATTGGCAAAAGCACAATGGAAGCAAGTGCAGAAACGCCAAAAGACCATGGTACAAAACGTAAAGAGCGAAGCCTGAAGCCTCGCTCTTTTTCTTTTCCACTTTCTGTACTGCAATCTCATTGCAGCCACTCCAGCACCAGCACTTCCCGCGTCCTTTCATCCACACGGAACGTCTCCGAACTGCGCCGTCCTACAACCCACGCAATATCATCGCCACACACCCACACATACTGCCGCTCCTTGTCGCGTCGGTTCAGTTTCAAATCCGTCAGAAAGTCGCTCACCAACTTCTCGCCCTTCATGCCAAACGGACGGAAGCGGTCGCCTTGCTGCACTAATCGCAGGCACTCCTCGCCCTTCACCTTCGCCGCATCCATATAGGCAAACTTCGGTGACGGGTCGAAACGGAAATCCTCCGACATCTTCACCACCATTCGTCGCAGCACAGGCGGCTGCAGCGGTTCGTCCGTCGCACTGATGAGCCACTGCTCGCGGTCTACCAACACACGATGAGTCGGCGAGTAAAAACTGCAGCCCACGCTGTTTCGGCATTTCATCATATCCTCCAACTGCGAACGGCGAAACCCAAACGGCGACAATATCTCGTGCAACACCGACAACGGCGACGGCGCACTCATCACGCGGTCAATGCTCACCGCATCTGCTCCGTCGATACTTGCCGCCACAAATTCGTCCACACAATAGCGGTACATCCGTTCCGCTTCCGCCACATTCTCCATCGTTACAGCCAAATTCTCGTCCACCGACGGATTTAGTTCACGCAGCAACGGCAACACCTCCAACCTCACCTTATTGCGCAGGTAAACACTCTCCAAATTCGTGGAATCTACCACATAATCCTGTTCTTTCTCCGTCAAAAATGCCATTACTTCGTCGCGCGACAAGCACAGCAACGGACGCACAACGCGCCCATTCTTCGGACGCATACCCGCCAATCCGCGCACACCCGTTCCGCGCACCAAGTTCAGCAGCATCGTCTCCACATTGTCGTCCCGATGATGAGCCACAGCCACACACTCGCATCCTTGCTCCCGCCGCAGTTGCTCAAACCATTTGTAACGCAACTGCCGTGCAGCCATCTCAATACTGACGTGCCGTTCTGCCGCAAACGCCCGAGTGTCGAACGCCCGCACGTGCAACGGCACACCCATTGCTTCGCACAATCGCCGTACAAACGCCTCATCGCGGTCGCTCTCCGCCGCTCGCAATTGGAAATTGCAATGTGCCACTTCCACCCTCACACCCATCTCCACCAACATCCGCAGCAGACACACCGAATCGGCACCTCCGCTCACGGCACACACCACCCTACTCCCGTCCTGCCACAACGCATGACGCGCCACGAATTGCCTGACTTTCTCCATTGTATTCATGTCGCAAAGATAAGCATAATCCGTGAAAATC
>JAFLUS010000038.1 GCA_022508685.1 Prevotellaceae bacterium
CGCATAAGCGTTCTGAGGCGTATGCATAAACGTTTTCAGGCGTATGCGCACGCCTGAATACGTTTATGCATACGAAAATTCGGTGTGTTGAATATGCTGATTTTCAGTGCCTAAAAAGGCGGTCGATGAGGTCGGGACGATTCATGCGCCGCAATTCGCGGATGATGGCTTGTCGTTCGTCGGGTTTGTACCAGAAGAAGAAGTGGCGTTGGGCTTGTTTGTCGCGTGCCGACTTGGCGGAGAAAATGGGTTTGAGCGTATAGGGGTGGTAGCCAGAATGCCATGCGTCGGTGGCGAGCGTCATGGGCGTCGGGGTGAAATCCTGCACTTGCTCGAGGCGGAAGTCGAGGCGACGGGTGATGACGGCAAGTTCTGCCATGTCTTCGGCCGTGCAACCCGGGTGGGAGGAGATGAAGTAGGGGATGAGTTGCTGATTGAGATGATGTTCGCGATTGACTTGGTCGAAGATGCGCTTGAAGTCGTAGAATAATTGGAAGGAGGGTTTGCGCATGATGGAGAGCACGCGGTCGCTGGTGTGCTCGGGAGCGACTTTGAGCCGTCCGCTGACGTGCTGTGCAATGAGTTCGCGCGTGTATCGCCGGTTGGTTTCGTCGATGCGTGGGTCGCCTGTCGGGTGGAGCAGAAGGTCGTAGCGGACACCGCTGCCGATGAAACTCTTTTTGATGCCGGGCAGGGCGTCGACGGCATGGTAGATGTCGAGCAACGCGCTGTGGTCGGTGTTGAGATTGGGGCAGACGGAGGGGTGGATGCAGGACGGCCGCTTGCATTTGTGGCAACGCGTGAGGTCGCGTCCGTGCATGGCATACATGTTGGCTGACGGCCCGCCGAGGTCGGAAAGGTAGCCTTTGAAATCGGGCATGCGGGTGATGGCGCGTACTTCGCGCAGGATGCTGGCTTTGGAGCGCGACGTGATGAACTTGCCTTGGTGGGCGGAAATGGTGCAGAAGGCGCAGCCGCCGAAACAGCCGCGGTGGAGGCATACCGAGAATTTAATCATGTCGTATGCCGGAATGCGCTTGCCTTTGTATTTAGGGTGGGGCAGCCGCGTGTAGGGCAAGTCGAACGAATGGTCGAGTTCGTCTTGCGTCATGGGCTGATAGGGTGGATTGACGACGACGAACTGGGTGCCGAGCGGTTGCACGATGCGTTGTGCTTCGTATTTGTTCGACTCTTCTTCGATGTGGCGGAAGTTTTCGGCAAAGCATCGTTTGTCGCGCTGGCAATCGGCATGGCTGTGCAGCACGATGTCGGTCGGACGGATGCCGGACGGGATGTCGTCTTTGTTGAGCAGCATTGCCGTCTGCTTCTGCGGCTGGCGCAGCAGGAGGGTGCGAAACGTGCGGGTGTCAATCGTGGCTGTGCCGTCGGCATCGTTCTGCAGGTGGTCGAGCAGGAGCGGAATGAGCGAGGCAAAAGGTTTTTCGCCCATACCATAGATGAGGAGGTCGGCACCGCTGTCGGCGAGGATTGACGGACGGAGCGCGTCTTTCCAATAGTCGTAATGGGTGACGCGGCGAAGCGAGGCTTCGATGCCGCCGACAATGACGGGCACGTCGGGATAGAGTTGCTTGAGGATGTGCGTATAGACGATGGTGGGATACTCGGGACGCAGGTCGTGGCGGCCGTCGGGCGAATAGGCGTCTTCGCTGCGCAAACGGCGTGCGGCAGTGTATTTGTTCACCATCGAGTCCATTGCTCCTGCCGATACGCCGAAGAACAGGCGCGGACGTCCGAGTTTGCGAAAATCGCGGAAGTCGCCGTGCCAGTCGGGCTGCGGCACGATGGCTACGCGCAGACCTTCGGCTTCGAGGATGCGGCCGATGACGGCTGCTCCGAACGACGGGTGGTCGACATAGGCATCGCCGCTGAAGAGAATGACGTCGAGCATATCCCAACCGCGCAATTCGCATTCCTTCTTGGTCGTAGGCAGCCAGTCGGTCAGTTGAAGTCGTTTCGTTTCTTCCATGCAGTAGGGCGTCCGAAGGTTATTTGCAAAGGAACTTGACAATGGCAGACATCAGTTGGTTGCGGTTGTTGGCATCGGTAATGCTTTCCAACGGAAAACCGCAAGTGATGACTTTGTAGTCGTTGCCGTCGTATGCCGTGGCGGCAATGTGTCCGGTGGAATATGCCAACATGGCAAAGGCCGAGGCATCGGGCGTGAGTGCTTCTACCTGTGGCACGGCATAACTCTGCTCGTTGAGCGCACGATGAATTGTGAAATTGAGTCCGCACCCGTGCAATGCGTCGATGCTCTTGTCTTTCTGCTGACCGAAGAGTGTGGCTTTCAGCAGGGAAGAGGGGAGGGCGTTGCGGTTCAGCAGATTGGCACCGCTCACCAGCAGTCGTCCGCCCTGTCGGCAATACGTGTCGATGATGCCGGCTGCCTTCGTGTCGAACGCGAGTTGCACGCCATAGATGACGTCGAGCATGCGGTATCGTTGCAATTCGTGCGCAGACATGGCGGTAAATGCCGACATGCTGCACGACGTGAACGAATGGCGGCCGTTGAGCGCAATGCCTTGACCATGCAGATAGGTGTAGTCGAAGGTGTTGCCCATGACGACCTTGCCTTCGAGTTCGGTGCCGCTATAGCCCAAGCCTGTCGCCGATTCGGAACCCATCGTAGATTTCGTGAATACTTGCTGTGCGCCGCAGAATCCGGCAAATGCACCATAAGGCACACCCGGGTCTTCGTCGAGCGTGAAGCCTTGCTCGGTGGCGGTGTTGAACGACGACGGCCCCGACAGACGGGTGAAGCCGTTGACGATGAGCACGGTGCCTTCGTTTTGCGAGGCGATGCGTGCCGACAATGTTTCCGACGGAAAACTCTTGCCGCCGGCGTTGAGTGCGCAGATGCGGAACGAATAGGTTTGGTCTTTTTCAAGCCGAACGGTGCAGGAAGTGCTGTTGATGACGGTGCCGTTGTCGAAATCGCCGTCGTTCATGCGGGTGTAGACGACGTAGTGCGTCGCATCGGCTGAAGGGTCGAGTTCGTCTTTCGTCGGTTGCCAAGAAAGTGTGGCGATGCTTTTCGCTTCGTCGAGTTGGATGGCGAACTGGCGCACCGGCAGTGGTTGTATCACATAACTGCGGTTGTGCATCGTGGCAAGATACTGCGTGATAGTTTTGTAAACGGAACGGCTGAAATCGAACTTGAATTGCGGGTCGAAACCTAACCGCATGTCGGCAAAGTTCTGATGCGACAGCATTTCGAGCAATACGCCGGGTATCTTGACTTCGCGCGTTTCGCCATAGTTGCGATTGAACAGGCGACGCACCTGCCATTTGTACTTTCGCAAGTCGGTGTATAAGTTGGCAAGCAACAGGTCTGCCAAATCGCGGCTAGTGTAGCGGCTGAGGTTGTCGCCGCATTTTTCGTCGAAAATATCGGTCGTGCAGATGCTGAGCGAACCGATGAGTGCGTCAATCTTTGAATAGCCGGCATCGCTGTGGAAGGCAACATTCAGTTCAACCGGCACGCGACGGCCGTCGAGGTCGGGGGCATAGACGGAACCGCCTGCCAATTCGTTGGCTACACGCGGACGGGTCTGTATGTCGCTTTTGTAGTCGTCTTCATTATTAAAGTAATTGTAAGTGGAGTCGCGCATACCAGCCCATTGTGAAGCATAACGCGCACCTTCAGCCCATCGTGGCAGTCCGCTCTTTGTGCCTTCGACGGCAATGTTGCCCATGCCGCCTCCGAAGCGGACAGCATCTGCACTGACGACGCCGTGGTGGCGGCTGTGGTTGCTGAGCGTGACCATGCCTTGTTCGTGCTGTCCTTCATCAAATTCAAACGTACCGAGGTAGACCCACGTGCCTGCACCCATTTGTTGGTTGACGGAAAACTCTGTCTTTCCGCCTTTGTGGTAGACGACGTAGCGGGCATCGTCGATGGCGTTGTCCAACGTCTGATAGGATACGTAGACAGCATATCGCCCTTGTGCCGGAATGGCGGGCACCCATTGGATGACGGAGGAGTGGTTCTCGTTGGTGACGGTTTCGGCATAACGTGCCGTTCCGTCGGTGAATGGGTTTTCACCGGCGACATACGTGTCTTTGATTTGCGCAAAACCGACGTGGTCAGACGTTTTCCATGAGGCGTTTGCATGATGGTTCTGCGGTGTCAGTTCGATGTAGCGTCCGTTGGTATCGGGCGCATCGTTGTCGACGATGACTTCGTGAGATTGCCAATCGCGTTCGCGTGCGGTGTAGACAATGGCACCGGCATTCTCCAACATCGGTATGATGTAAGGAAGCACGAAGGTTTGCGTGAACAGGTCTTCGGTGGTGCAGAAGAGGTTGGGACGCATCCATTTCCATATTTTCTTCGTGCGGTCGTAGTAGCGTCCGTGGCTCTGGCAAATGGTGAGGTGGGTGCCGTCGAGACCATTGCGGATGTCGTATGGGCGGGACAGATTTTTCACCCATGGTGCACCGTCATATTCGCGCTTCCACAATCGTGTGTCGTCTTTCTGCCTTGTGCGCACGGCGTTGGGTATCAAGTCCTCAATGGCGTGTTTGTCGGTGATGACGGTGAGGGTGTATGATTGCAGCGAATCGGGCAACATCCGACGGATGTCTCTGTACACGCGTTCGACGGATTCTTCCGTGAAAAACTGCTCGCCAAAGATGTCGGAACACGTGATGCGGATGCTCTGTGTGCTGTCGTCCACCTCGCAGGTTTGCATTTTGGGCTTACCGATGTGCATGTCTCCTCGCGAGAACGTGTCAATATAGTTTCTGATGCTCGCCTGATAGTTTTGCGCTGCGACATGGAGCGTCAGCAGCAGTCCAACGAGCAAAAAACGTGTGCGTAGTGTCATGGGGCTGTTCTTTTCCTCTGCAAATGTCTGCGTGCAGGTTTATTGATTTCCTAAATATTGAATTTTCTGATAACCGACGAGGTGGTCGTATCGTTCGCCGAAAGGACGGTGATATACATATACGGCATATTCGTTCTCCGTCTGATAGAAATCGCCTTCGGTTTCTGCCGTCATGCCGACGTCGGAGTCGTTGGGCAGATAGATGTATTGATAATTGTAGGAACCTTGCTTCAACGGCAAGGCGATGGTGTAGGCATGTTCCATGTGGTCGTATTCCATCATGTATTCTTCGGCAAAACGATTGTTGGTCAAATCGCCGTGAAGATAGACGTTTCCGTCGGGAAGTTCGGGCATTTCCAAACGGAAGTGGGTGATGAAATAGTCGCTTTCCGTTTCGTTCTCGTCGTTGTCGCCGTTGCGCACCAGATAGCGTCCGTCTTGGTCTTGGTCGTACAGATAGGCTGTGCGTTGCTCGTCGGTCATGATGTAGGCGTGATAGAGTGGGGCATGATATTGCATACTCTCCACGCGCATCGTCGGAACGTGTTCATCCATGATTTCAAAACGGCGGTATTCGTTGCCTGCAGGAAAGATGAGGCTGCGGTTGTGATTGAATACCAACGTATTGGTCTTGAGATAAGTGGGTTGCAGATGTTCAACGTGATTGTCCCAACGGCGATTTTGCACGACAACGGGATAGAGTTCCTTCTCGGGCTGATTGACGCGATAGGTGGAATAGTTGAGGTCGAAACTGACTTGCTGATGTTGCTTGTACGTGTCAATGTCCGTGTTCGACGTAACCGAAATATCCACACCTACGCGCTGTTCCACGATTGAAAAACAGGCTTCGGCAACGGGTTCATCGTCTCCGTCTTCGTAAATGTCCACGCGATAGTTGCCGCTGACGAGCAGACGCACGTCGTCGTTGGGGATGCGCAACGTATAGTGGTTGTAGAGCATGGCAGTACCCATTGACGGCGAATAGTCCTCGATGCGGCTGCCGTTGAATCCGTCCATATAGTCGCTTTCGAGCAAATCCGAAGGCGTCCAGTCGGCATTGCAATGCGTAATGCGGTAGGTGTAGCGGACGTAATTGTGCTGCAAGTCATCGAACAGGATGCTGACATAGTTGCGGCCGCCCAATGGCACGACAGGGTCGCTGTTCCACAATCCGTTCACTTCCACACGAAGGCTTTTCAGGTTATCCAAAAATACGGCATTCGTCTGGGCATTGGCGATGGCTGTGCTGCCACCGATGACGGATAGGGTAAGCATCAGCCGTCGGAGCGTTCGAAGCGGAAGGTGGAACAAACGTCTGTGTGTCATGTCGTGGCGATGGATTTCAGAAGCGGAAATAGTTTTTAGCATTGTAGTAGCAAATATCCTCTACCATTTGCGCCACGCGTGGCAGTTCTTCGGCGGGTATTTCTCCGTTTTCGACGTCGTTGCCCAAAAGGTTGCACAGGGTGCGACGGAAATATTCGTGGCGAGGGTAGGAGAGGAACGAACGCGAGTCGGTCAGCATGCCCACGAAGCGGCTCAACAATCCCAACAGCGAAAGCGTGTTCATCTGCTTGGTCATGCCGTCCTTTTGGTCGAGGAACCACCATCCGCTGCCCCATTGGATTTTACCGGGCACACTGCCGTCTTGGAAGTTGCCGAGCATCGTCGCCACCACTTCGTTGTCGGCCGGATTGAGATTGTAGATGATGGTCTTTGCCAAATGTCCCTTTGCATCCAATCGGTCGAGGAAACGCGACATCGATTTGGCGGTGTTGAACTGCCCGATGCTGTCGAAGCCGGTGTCGGGACCGAGGAGTCGGAACATTCGCGTGTTGTTGTCGCGAATGGCTCCGTAGTGGAATTGCTGCACCCATCCGCTGGCGTGGTCCATTTCGGCAAAGAGCGTGAGCATGCACGACTTGAACTGCCGCACTTCCTCCGTTGTCAGTTCCGTACCGCCATATACTTTGTCGAATATCGCGTTGATGCCTGCGTCCGTATAGTCGTCGGCATAGAATTCCTCAATGCCGTGGTCGCTCAGTCGGCAACCGTTGTCGGCAAAGAAGTCGTGGCGGCGTTGCAGGGCATCGACGAGGTCGGCATACGTGCGAATGTCCACGCCGCTCACTTCTGCTAGTTTTTCCACGTAAGCGCGGAAGGTCTGCGGATTTTCCACCGCCATCGCCTTGTCGGGACGCCATGCCGGAATGACTTTGATGTCAAATCCCGATTCGCGAATTTGCCGATGCCATTCCAGCGAATCCACAGGGTCGTCGGTCGTGCAGACGGTTTCCACGTTGTAGCGACGCATCAGCCCTTGCGGCGTGAATGTCGGGTCGTTGGCAATGCGGTCGTTGCACGCATCGAAAATCTCGCGTGCCGTCGACGGATTCAGAATCGTGTCGATGCCGAAGGCGGTCTTCAGTTCCAGATGCGTCCAATGGTAGAGCGGGTTGCGCAACGTGTATGGCACGGTTTCTGCCCACTTTTCAAACTTTTCCCAATCGCTCGTGTCGCTGCCGGTGCAGTAGCGTTCGTCCACGCCGTTGGAACGCATGGCACGCCATTTGTAGTGGTCGCCTCCCAACCATATTTCGGTAATGGAGCGGAAAGGGCGGTTTTCGGCTATCATCTGCGGAACGAGGTGGCAATGATAGTCGATGATAGGCATCGGTGCTGCGTGTTCGTGATATAGTCTTTCTGCCGTCTCTGTCTGCAGCAGGAAGTTGGAATCCATAAACTTTTTCATAAACAATAAAGAGGTGTCAAATGAGTGTGAGTGTTGTATTTCAACGACAAAATTACACTTTTACTTTCAATTATCCAAAAAAAACCGTAATTTCGCAACGTAATCATTAAAATCCGACCTATGAAACTCAAAGCACTCAATGCACGCACGGCGCCCAAGAGCCATGCGCCCGAACGAATCATCCAGTTTGGCGAAGGAAACTTTCTGCGCTGTTTTGTCGACTGGATTATCCAACACATGAACCAACGCACGGACTTCAATGCTTCCGTCGTCGTCGTACAACCCATCGAACGCGGTATGGTAGACTGGCTCAACGGGCAGGACTGCCTCTATCACGTCAATCTGCAAGGCCGTCTCAACGGCGAATCGGTCAATACGCTCGAACGCATCGACTGCATCAGCCGAGCCGTCAATCCCTATACGCAGCATCAGGCATATCTTGCACTTGCCGACCAACCCGACATCCGTTTCGTCATATCCAACACGACCGAAGCCGGCATCGCCTTCGACCCCGCTTGCCGCCTGACCGATGCACCAGCATCAAGTTACCCTGCCAAACTGACGCAACTCCTCTATCGTCGTTTCCAGACGTTCCGTGGCGACCGCACGAAGGGACTGATTATCATGCCCTGCGAACTCATTTTCCTCAACGGACATCGTCTCAAGGAATGCATCTTCCAATACATCGACCTGTGGAAAGACGATTTCGGCAACGATTACCCACGTTTCCGCAATTGGTTTGCCAAATACTGCTACGTCTGCGCCACGCTCGTCGACCGCATCGTTCCCGGTTTTCCCCGCAACGACATCGAGCGCATCCAACGGCGCATCTCCTATGCCGACAACCTCGTCGTGCAAGGCGAAGTCTTTCATCTGTGGGTCATCGAGAAGCCCGACAACATGTCCATAGCCCAACTTCGTCGCGAATTCCCAGCCGAGCGTGCCGGTCTGAACGTGCTCATCGCACCCAGCGAGAAACCCTATCACGAACGAAAGGTGACGCTCCTCAATGGCCCGCACACCGTCCTTTCGCCCGTAGCCTACCTCTCGGGCGTCAACATTGTCCGCGATGCGTGCAATCATCCCGTCATCAGTCGCTACATCCGCAAGGTGCAGTTCGACGAACTGATGCAGACCCTCAACCTGCCCATTGACGAACTGCGCCAGTTTGCAGCCGACGTGCTCGAGCGGTTCAACAACCCCTACGTCGACCACCAAGTCACCAGTATCATGCTCAATTCGTTCCCCAAGTATGCAGCCCGCGACCTCCCCGGACTGAAGACCTACCTCGAACGCAAAGGCACGCTGCCCCAAGGACTCGTCTTCGGGCTTGCCGCTATCATTACCTATTATAAAGGCGGCACACGTGCCGACGGCGCGCCCATCACACCGAACGATGCCCCCGAAATCGTCGAACTGCTGCAACGCCTGTGGGCAACCGACGACCCGCGCATCGTTGCCGAAGGTGTCCTTGCAGCCGAATTCATCTGGAACGAAAACCTCAACGTCACCGTGCCCGGACTCACTGATTTGCTCACCCAGCACCTCACTTCCATTCGTCAGCACGGCATGCTGAAAGCCGTCAGTGCCATTGTCTAATTGCAAAGAATTGTGTTAAATATTTTAAAATCATTGGTAAGTATGAAATCGCAAACGAAAAATTTATTTCTTGTAATCATTGTGGCTCTGTTTCTTCCCTTAACGATGACAGGACAGGAACAAGAGATGTTTATGGTATATGGGCATGTGCATGACATGGATACACATGCTCCTCTTTACCATGCACGTGTATATCTTTATGACAGTAATGAAAATTTGCTTGATTCGGCTCAAGTGGACAGAACTGACATGAATATGAAAGAAGGCGGATTCATGATTCAGAACATCTTTCCGCAAGGTAAATATTATTTGAAAATAGTCCACTTTGGCTACTATGCCCCCATGATTCCGTTTGAACTCTGTCGTAGGGGGCCGTTGCAGACAATTTATTTGCAAAAGATGCCATCAACAGGTGAGACCAATATGCAAGAGTATGCATGGGAACTCACAAACGTAGAAGTGCTCAAGCAGTCGCCGGAATATGCACGCGACGAGGAAAGAAACGAAAAATTTGAATATGCCCTGCCCTCCGACTCAATGCTCACGCTTGCTCGTGAGGAATTCAATTTAGACAGCATTGCTGGAACGGGAGACGATGTGAGTCGCATAAAGAATCTTCTTTATTGGGTGCATGACAACATAGAGCATAATGGTAGCAATGGATTCCCGGAAGGACCGCGTACGCTCTCAAACATATACCATTCAAGCAAACGCAATAATTGCGGTTACAACTGCAGGGCATTGGCAATATGCCTGACAGAGGCTTTGCTCGCTGAAGGAATTCCGGCAAGATACTTGACCTGCGAGCCAAAAGCATGGAATACAGATAATGATTGTCATGTGATATGTGTGGCTTGGAGCAATTTGTTAGGCAAGTGGATATGGGTCGACCCCAGCTTTGCTGCTTTTGTCACAGATGAAAACGGAGTGCTACTCCATCCGGGAGAGGTTCGCTACAGGCTGCAGCATGATTTGCCTCTGGTGTTAAACGAGGATGCAAACTGGAACCATCAAGATCTGCAGACCAAAGAAGATTACCTCGAAACCTATATGGCTAAAAATCTTTATATCTTCTCTGCGAACATGCTCAACCAAGCAGACCCGGAAGGCTCTTTCGATAATCGTCGTAGGGGAACTTCTGCAGCACTTGTTCCACAAGGGAGCGACTACTATAATGCAGGGATTATTACTACTGATGAAGAGTGGTTTTGGCAGGTTCCTGAAAAATAGTTTTGTGTATTTTTGTCGTGTAGCGAAAAAGATTTGATGATATCTTCTTTATTTCATCATCATTCCAAATTCGGTATTTCTGCCTCAAATAATTCGGTTAGGTCGCGAACTTACTTGTGTGCGGTTTGTTAAATTCCTTTAACAACCAGTGTTAAAATTAACATTTAAGTGTTAAAATCG
>JAFLUS010000039.1 GCA_022508685.1 Prevotellaceae bacterium
TTAACATTTCACCAACTCCATCGAGGGCGTTGTGCCAACTGCTATATTGCTACCAGTACCATTGATAGACAATAAAAATGGTTAAAATTCATTTTTCCATTTTGTATTGTGCTCGCTTATCCGTACCTTTGCCGATGAATTGGTAAAAAAAGTATGTGCCTATGAAGTAAATCATTGTGAGCAAAAGACATATAGAAAGGAAGCGTTAACTTTTTGAAGTTGCATCTCGGGTAATTGGGGAATTAGCAGAGGGCAGTCAAACGAAGAAGTTGATGCTCACGCCTTTGGCGTGGGCTTTTACTCGTAAGTGACTGCCATGGTTATCCCCAATACCTCCGAGAGCATTGACGAAGTGATGAGCCCGCGTTTCTTTATCTGTCTGATGAACAGGGCTTTGAACACCATTGCGAAAAAAGGTTATGTAAATTGTCACCTTTGTTGTAGCAAATGTGTTTTACATACGAGATGTCTCACTTATTCACATCATTAAACATTCAAATTATACACGATGAACATCAATAAACGTGGAATGATGCTTGCCGCATTGCTTGTCGCATCGACGGCAACTTGGGCACAAACGCCTGCCGATTCCACATCAACTGCCACCGATTCCATTGCATGGGACAAGGCGTTGGACGGCGTAACCGTCAAGGCACAACGCCAGTTAGTGAAACAATCCATCGACCGCATTACTTATGATGTTGCGGCAGATGAAGAATCGCGCACAGCGAACGTGCTCGACATGGTGCGCAAAATGCCGATGGTGTCGGTAGACGGCGAAGACAATATCTTGGTCAAAGGCAACGGCAACTATCGCATCTATCGCAATGGGCATCCCGACCCGAGTCTGTCGCGCAATGCACGCGAAGTGCTGAAAGCCATGCCTGCGTCGGCTGTGAAGCGCATAGAAGTGATTACTGAACCCGGTGCACGCGAAGATGCAGAGGGTGTGAATGCCATTCTTAATATCGTCATGATGGATGCCCGACAGATACAAGGCGTAACTGGTTCGGTCAGCGGGACTTACACCTCGTTGGGTGCACCACAGGTCAATACGTATCTGGCTGCACAAATGGGCAAAGCCATCGTTTCGGTGGATTATGGCTATTCGTATGCGGCGAAGAAAATGCAGAAAAACGAGGGAAATGTTGAGCGCACATACGTCAACACGGGCAATCACGAAATCGGTTCAAGCACGAACTACAGTCCGGGCTATATCCACTTTGCCGACGTGAATGCCAGTTACGACATTGATACGCTCAACCTGCTTTCGGCATCATTTGGCGGTTTTTTCTATAATTTGAATGCCTACGGCGACACCGAGACGAAAATGTTCGATGCAGAGAATCATCTGCTTTATGCTTACGGCGCCCATTCCCGATTGCCGCAGTTCAGCCATCATTCATGGCATGGGCGTCTGGACTATGAACATAAGACACGGCGACAGGGTGAGCAGTTTACGGCATCCTACATGTTTGCGATGACGCGCCAACGGACTGACGACGAAACATTTTATACGTCTCTGACAGATGACATGCCGTTTGACTACGCGGGCGTGTTGCAGAGTACGCGTGAGCGTTTCACTGAACATACGTTTCAAGCCGACTATCTGCGTCCGCTGTGGAAAGGACATCGCGTAGAAACGGGCGCGAAGTACATTCTGCGCAGCAATGGCAGCAACAATGAACAGGCATTCTATGCGTCAATCCTGCCAACGACATTCACCACCTTCGACCACACAATGAACATTGCAGCAGCCTATGTCGATTATTTTTACGAAGAAGGACGCTGGTCGGCACGTGCCGGATTGCGTTATGAGCACAGTTATATGAAAGGACACTATCCCGACGGCAGTGCTGCCGATTTCGACAAGCGTCTGAACGATTGGGTGCCGCAGGCAAGTCTGAAATATCAGTTCAACGACCGCCAGTCGCTGAAATTAGGCTACGTTACCAGCATCACCCGTCCGGGCATTACCTTTCTGAACCCAGCCGTGGTGAGCCTGCCCCAACAAGTGTCGTATGGTAATGCGCATTTGTCGAGCGAACGTCACCAAAGCCTTACGCTCATGTATTCGTATTTCGGTCAACGGCTTACGCTTCAACTGGCACCTGCTATGTCGTATACCCACAACGGATTAGGAGCCATTGTCTATGCCGTCGACGATGTGCGTTATAGTACGTTCAGCAATGTCCTCCGCCAATATCGTTGGCAAATGGAGGGCTATGCGCAGTGGAAACCTATAGATGGTACGACTCTCGTGGCCAACGTGACATTCACCGACAATCATGCGCGACATTCGGGCTTGCGCCAGCATACGACGTCGGCATTCTACTACGTCAGTCTGGCGCAGCAACTGCCGTGGAAACTGCTTGGCACCATGTACACCTTCGGACAAGCCGGTCGCAGTCCGCAGACGGTTTATGCCTATACGCAGCCGTGGAACCGTTATGCCATTTCGCTGCAACGCTCGTTCCTGCGTAACGAACGGCTGACGCTTCGTCTCCATGCCAATTCGCCGTTCCACGTGCGTCAACACTACAAGACGCGGACGACGTTGGGCGATGTCCGCGGTTGGGGTGATGCCGTCAATCGCTCGAACGGCAGATATTTTGCACTGACAGCCACATTCCGTTTTGGCAATCTGCAGACAGCCGTGAAGAAAACGTCGAGAACGATAGAGAACAGCGACGTTGTGGGCGGTATCTCAAAAGGAAATTAGCGATTTCTACCTTTGTTCTGTTGATGCCCGTGAAAAAGTTGATGCGTCACGCCATCGCTTTCTGAATAATTTGCTACCTTTGCACAAGCAAACGAATATAGTGAGAATGAGAACACTATTGTTAATCATTTTACTCTTTGGAGTAGCAAATTGTGTCAGTGCCCAACAGCATGACGACAACTTGGCAACGGGCATCGCCGACCCTTTGCAAGGCTTGGTGGTGAATGTGCTGGGCGATTCGTATGTACGCAACCATCGTCGTCCGGTGGAAGAATCGTGGCACTACAAAGTTGCCGCCATGCATGGTATGCAATACCACAACTATGGCAGGAATGGCGGTTGTGTGGCGTTCGACCGCACTCACCAAGGTTTCGGTCCTTCACTTTTGGTGCGTTATGCCGATATGGACCCCGATGCCGACTTGGTGCTCATTATTGCCGGTCACAACGACGCAGTAATGGTGGGCATGTCGCGTGATTCGTTGGCAATGTTTGCTGATTCGCTCGACCTTTTATTATATAAGGTACGTGCGCAATGCCCGCGTGCGCGAGTGGCGTGGGTCACGCCGTGGTGGGTAAATCGTGCAGGATTCAAACCAGTCGTGCGGACGATTCGGAAAGTTTGTCGTCGTCATGGTGTCCCCGTTCTCAACAATTATCGTCGCCGCAGCATGGTGAAAGTACGTGACGGTGAATTCCGCAAGCGATACTTTCAAGGTGCCGACGACACGGCGCATCTGAATGCCGATGGCCACGACTTGTTTGTGCCTGTGGGCGATGCTTTTGTCAAGAAAGTGCTGCAGAAGTAGGTATATATGGCAGATTTTGTGCCATAATGGCGCAAAAAACGACGTACCGATGCTGTGGAATGAGGTTTGCTGCAAAATGCACGACAAGTGCATCCGTATTGCACCATTGTTGAAAAGGAAATCAAAAAACGATACGATATGACTCAAGAAAATCTGGAACAGGAAGAAAAAGAATTGGAAACAGGCATGGAACAAGATGAAACGTCGGCAGATGCCGATGTGAACACTTCCGATGCTGTTGCTGAAGATACACCGGAAGCGATGTTGGAAAAGGCTTTGGCACAAGTCGAAGAATATAAAGACAAGTATCTGCGACAAGTGGCGGAGTTCGACAACTATCGTAAGCGTGTGATGAAGGAAAAGGCTGAATTGATTAAGAATGGCGGCGAACGCGTAGTGACAGCCATTCTTCCGATTATCGATGACTTTGAACGTGCACGCGACAATATGGATAAGATGGAAGATGTGAATGCCGTGAAGGAAGGTGTGGAACTCATTATTGAGAAATTTCTCAATGCGTTGAAGCATGAAGGCGTTGAAAAAATCGACGCTGTGGGTCAGCCTTTCGATGTGGACTATCATGAAGCCATTGCCACGGTTCCCGCTCCTTCGGACGACATGAAGGGAAAGGTGCTCGATTGCGTGCAGACAGGTTATATGTTGAAGGACAAAGTAATTCGTCACGCAAAAGTGGCTGTAGCAAAGTAACATGGCAAAGCGCGACTATTACGAAGTGCTTGGCGTGGAGCGTACGGCAAGCGAAGCGGAGATAAAGGCTGCATACAAAAAACTGGCTATCAAATATCATCCCGACCGCAATCCCGGCAACAAGGAAGCGGAGGATAAATTCAAGGAAGCGGCAGAAGCCTATGAAGTTCTGCATGATGCGCAGAAACGCCAAATGTACGACCGCTTCGGACATGAAGGCGTCAGTGGTGCAGCCGGTGGAGGTGCAGGATTTTCGAATGCTGAGGATATCTTCTCGGCATTCGGCGACATTTTCGAAAATCTGGGTTTTGGCGGTGGTTTTGGATTCGGTGGCGGCAGAAGTCGTCAACGCCGAAAGCCTGTGTTCCGCGGACAAGACCAACGTCTGCGCGTAGAACTCGATTTGCAAGAAATCGTGAATGGTACCACCAAAAAATTCAAGGTGAAGAAAGACCTCACTTGCAGCCATTGTCATGGTAGCGGCAGTGAAGACGGCAAGACGGAAACGTGTACCACCTGCAATGGGCAAGGTGTGGTTATCCGTACGCAACGCACGATGCTCGGTATGATGCAGACGCAGGATATGTGTCCTGATTGTCATGGCGAAGGGACTGTCATTCGCAATAAATGCCACGAATGTCACGGCGAAGGCGTGAAGAGTGGGGAAGAAGTCGTAGAAGTCAATTTCCCCGCAGGTTTGGCTGACGGCATGGTGCTGACATTGGAAGGCAAAGGCGGTGCAGGTCGACATAATGGTGTGAATGGCGATTTGCAGATTGTCATTCGTGAAAAACCAAACGAAACGTTCATCCGTGATGGAAACGACTTGGTGTATAACTTGCTGTTGTCCATACCATTGGCAACCATGGGCGGTGCGATAGAAGTACCGACGATTGACGGAAAGGCTAAAATCAATATAGCACCGGGCACTCAACCGGGTACGGTGTTGCGTCTGAAAGGCAAAGGCGTTCCCGAAGTGCAGGGCTACAATCGCGGTCAGCGTGGTGACGAAGTCATCAATATCAGTGTCTATATTCCGGAAACCCTTTCAAAGGATGAGATGGAAATCATGAAGAAGGCGCAACTCAGCGACAATTTCAAACCGACGGAAAGCGTGAAAAAGACCATCTTCAATAAATTCCGTTCGTATTTCTCTGATTAGTGCGCAGAATGACGTACGAACAAACGATACACTATTTATATACGCGTGCCCCATTGTTCCAAAACGTTGGGGCAGGCGCTTATAAGGAAGGGTTGTCAAATACACATCTGCTGGATGCGCATTTCGACCATCCGCATCGCCGTTTCAAAACAATTCACGTGGGCGGAACCAATGGTAAAGGTTCTTGCTCGCATACGTTGGCAGCCATTCTGCAAGAAGCCGGCTATAAGGTCGGACTATACACCTCGCCGCATTTGCTGGATTTCAGAGAAAGAATCAGAGTGAACGGGGTGATGATTCCGCAACAACGTGTGGTAGATTTCGTGCAAACAGAACGCCATTTCTTCGAACCGCTTCAACCTTCTTTTTTTGAACTGACAACGGCTTTGGCTTTCCTTTATTTCGCAGAGCAGAATGTGGATGTCGCCATAGTGGAAGTAGGGTTGGGCGGTCGGCTTGATTGCACGAATATCATCACGCCTGAACTTTCCATCATTACCAATATCAGTTTCGACCATGTGCAACTGCTGGGTAATACGTTGGCACAGATAGCCTCCGAGAAAGCCGGCATCATCAAGCGGGGCGTACCGGTGGTGATAGGTGAAACGCATGCGGAAACGCGCAACGTGTTTGTCGCGAAAGCAGAAGAAGTGGGTGTACCGATAGTCTTTGCAGAAGATACCCCCGAGGTTTTGTCGGCCGATTTTTCGACAAATGGAGGTGTGGATTATCAGACGGCATCATTCGGACAGGTGCATGGTGAATTGGGCGGAGCCTATCAACCGAAGAACATGAATACCGTGTTGACGGCAGTGCGCATGTTGCAGCAAGCAGGTTTTCAGATTGCACAAACCCATGTAACGGCAGGATGTGCACAAGTGTGCAGCCTAACCGGATTGCAGGGACGTTGGCAACAAGTGGGCGATGCACCGCGCATATATTGTGACACAGGACACAATGTCGGCGGATTCCGCTACATCGTACAGCAATTGGCCATGCAGCGTTGCCGACGACTCCGTATCGTGATGGGTATGGTGAACGACAAGGATGTGGAAAGTGTGTTGCAACTATTGCCAAAAGAAGCCTCTTACTATTTCTGTCAAGCATCGGTGAAACGTTCGTTGGGTAGTGACGAAGTGGCAAGTTTGGCACAACGCCATGGGCTTTGCGGCATGGTTTATCCCACCGTGAGCGAAGCATTTGAAGCCGCAAAAGCCGATGCTTCCACCGATGATTTTATTTTTGTGGGCGGCAGCACCTATGTCGTTGCCGATTTATTCCAACATCTCCACAAAAGTGAATGAAAAATGGGCATTGTGGCATGGAAAAAGTAGAAAAAAGATGTTTATGGCAAGTTTTTTGAAAATTTCATGTCAATATATTCGTTTTGCTCAAAAAAAATTGTTTTATTTGCATATTGAAATAACATCTAACTAATCATTTAATACAATGAGCACAATGGTTACAGGCTGCCTGTCAGGACTGAAGGCAGCAGATTTCCGAAAAGAAATTGACGGAAAGCACACAGATCTCTATGTTCTGACAAACAGCAAAGGCTACGAAGTGGCAGCAACAAACTACGGTGGCGCACTGGTAGCAATCATGGTTCCCGACAGAGATGGCAAGGTTGCAAATGTGATTCAAGGTCACGACAACATTGACGACGTAATCTCCAGTCCCGAACCATTTCTTTCGACCCTTATCGGACGTTATGGCAATCGTATCTGCAAGGGTAAGTTCACACTCGAAGGTAAGGAATACAGCCTTGCTATCAACAACGGACCAAATGCCCTGCACGGCGGACCGACGGGATTCCACAAGCGTGTGTGGGATGCGGAACAAGTAGCACCCAACCATTTACGTCTGCATTATACGGCAGAGGATATGGAAGAAGGATTCCCCGGACGTTTGGAAATGATGGTGGACTATATTTGGACGGACGACAATGAACTCGTTATTGACTATCGCGGAACGACTGACAAGACGACGATTGTCAATATGACGCACCACGGCTATTTCTCGCTTGCAGGTATTGCCAATCCGACACCGACGATTGAAGATCTGATTTGCGAAATCAACGCAGACCATTATATTCCCATCGACGATACGAGCATTCCACTCGGAACGATTGATAGCGTGAAGGGAACTCCGTTCGACTTTACGACGCCAAAGCCCGTAGGTCGCGATATCGATGCTGACGACGTACAGACCAAAAACGGTGCGGGTTACGACCACTGCTTCGTACTGAACAAGAAAGAAGAAGGCGAATGTACGTTTGCTGCACGCATCACAGAACCCCATAGTGGTCGCACGATGGAAGTCTACACAACCGAACCCGGCGTTCAAGTGTACACCGACAACTGGGCAACAGGCTATCCGCTGCAACATGGTGCAACTGCGCCACGCCGTTCGGCCATCTGCTTCGAAGCACAGCACTTCCCCGATAGCCCCAACCGCCCTTATTTCCCAACGGTTGTCCTTCATCCGGGCGAGGTGTATACGCAAAAAACAGTATACAAATTTGGTGTTGCTAAATAATTGGAAGATAAATCATTAACTAAATACATTGAAACAAATGAATCAACAAAAACAAATGCCGAACTATACGTTCGCGCTTATCGTAATGTTCATCGTGTGTTTCCTCATCGGATTCATTACGACGATGAACAACTCAATGATTGATTTCTGTACAAAAGCATTCGATCTGAACGCACAACAAGGACAGTATGTGAACACTGCTTTCTATGGTGCCTATCTTCTGTCTATTCCTTTTGCCATGCTGATGAGTAAGATTGGTTACAAGAAAACATTGTTGCTGGGTCTTGCCGTTGCAGGTATTGGATTTGTCATCAACTCGTTCGGTATCAAGTCGGTGTTGGGTAGCGAGGTAGCTACGATTTATGCCATCTTCCTCGGCACGATGTGCTTGGTAGCCATGGGTGTCGTGATGTTGCAGAACGTTGCCAATCCTTATGTGATGGTGCTGGGTCGTCCCGAGAAAGGTGCGTTCCGCATGACGTTGTCGCAAGCACTCAATTCAGTGGCAACAACAGTGGCTCCAATGTTCATCACTGCCGTGATTATCGGTAAGCAGGCTCCGACACCTGAAGCCGTTCCCGCTCCTTACCTCGGCATCGGTCTCTTTACCTTGCTGTTGTGCATCGTTTTGTTCTTCTTGAAATTGCCTGAAATTAAGGAAGAGGAACAAACCGCCGAAATTGGTACGGAAGTGAAGCAATATAAGAGCAGCGTGTTCAAATATCCTCACGTTTGGCTTGGTGCACTCGGTATTTTCTTCTATATGGGACTTGAAATCGGTATTCCGTCGATGCTTCCTTACAAAATTGAAAATGCAACCGATTTCCTTTGGTTGTATTGGGGTGGCATGATGGTCGGACGTTTTGTCGGAGCCGGTATCCTTGCAAAATTTGAACCTCGCAAACTTCTTACGGCATGCCTCTTGCTCGGTGCTTGCTGCGTAGGTCTTTCGTTCGCATTCTCTGGCACGGCAAGTGCATATTGCCTCCTTGCTGCGGGTCTGTTCCACAGCGTAATGTGGCCATTGATTTTCAACCTCGGTTTGCAGGAACTCGGTCCTCATACGAAGACTGCGAGCGGTGTCATCAACACTGGTGTCATCGGTGGTGCGCTCCTCACTCCTCTGATGGGTTGGGTTGTAGACATCTCCGCCGTAGGTGTTGCCCTCTGCCTCATGTTTGTGTACTACATCTACGAACTTTGGTTCTGTTGGAAAGGTTCCAAGATTGGACTGAAATAAAAACTATTACTAATCATAAAATTCAAAATGCCTTATGAAACTGACAATTGACGACGTAAGAAGTCGCTTCATCAAGCACTTCGATGGCGAAACCGGTAATGTGTATGCTTCTCCCGGCCGTATCAACCTCATTGGTGAGCATACTGACTACAACGGCGGATTCGTATTCCCCGGAGCCGTTCAGCAAGGAATGATTGCAGAAGTTCGCCCTAACGGCACTCGCACGATACGTGCTTATTCTATTGACCTCAAGGATTATGACGAATTCTCTCTTGATGACGAAAAAGGTCCACGTGCAAGCCACTTCCGCTACATTTTCGGTGTGGCACGCGAAATGATGGCACTCGGCGTACCCGTAGAAGGATTTGACACTGCGTTTGCAGGCGATGTGCCCCTCGGAGCCGGAATGTCTTCATCAGCAGCCCTCGAAAGTTGCTACGCATTTGCCCTCAACGACCTCTTTGGCGACAACAAAATCGACAAGATGACGCTCGCAAAAGTTGGTCAGGCAACAGAGCACAAATATCTCGGTCTCAACTGCGGTATTATGGACCAATTCGCTTCGGTACATGGTAAGAAAGGTAACCTCATGCGTCTCGACTGCCGCAGTGGCGAATTCGAATATTTCCCATGGAATCCGAAAGGCTACAAACTCGTGTTGGTAAACTCTTGTGTGAAGCACGAACTGGTAGGTTCTCCCTACAACGACCGCCGCAACTCTTGCGAAAACGTCGTGAAGCACATTGCTGCCAAGCACACCGACCGCAAGATTGAAACCCTGCGCGACTGCACATGGGAAGACCTCGAAGAAGTAAAAGCAGAAGTAGGCGAAGTAGATTATCGTCGTGCAAAATACGTACTCGGTGAGAAAGACCGCGTCCTCGCAGTTTGCGACGCCCTCGAAGCAGGTGATTACGAAAAAGTAGGTCAGATGATGTACGAAACCCACGAAGGACTCAGCAAAGACTACGAAGTAAGTTGCGAAGAACTTGACTTCCTTAACAGCGTGGCACACGACTGCGGCGTAGCCGGTAGCCGTATCATGGGTGGCGGTTTCGGAGGTTGCACCATCAACCTCGTTGCTGACGAACTCTACGGCACCTTCGTTGCTGAAGCAAAATCTCGTTTCAAAGAAAAGTATGGCAAAGAACCTATCATCATCGACGTTGTCATCGGTGACGGTAGCCGCAAACTCTGCTAATCATCGTCCTTCCTTACGAGGATAAATCCGTAAAGCGTCGGTTGGAAAATCTCCAACCGACGCTTTCGCTTTGTATCAATTTATTTGCCAAGCGGACTTTATTGCACAAAAACTCTTGTTCCATGTCACCTTTTGCCTCGCTAATGTGTTTTGTATACGAGATGTCTCACTCTATTACATTATTCACATCATTAAACCATTCACATTATGGATTCTAAAATTTTAATT
>JAFLUS010000004.1 GCA_022508685.1 Prevotellaceae bacterium
AGCGTTTCTTCCGTCAGTTGCAGGGCTTCGGGATGCTCCTTGGCGAAGGATTCGATGTGGCGGACATACTTGTCGGCAAGGATTTCTTCGACGGCGATGAGGATGCCGGTTTCCTCCACGTCGCCAAATTCGTCGTTAACGGCTGTACCGAAGACGCGCATGGTGGGCGACAGCGACATGTAGGCGTTGACGAGGGGCGGAATGTTGAGCCCGCAGAGACGCACTTCGTGGTTGAGGATGCGGTAGTCCTCCTTGAAGGTGTCTTCGACGAAAATGGTGTCGAACTCGGCAGCGTCGTGTTCCAGTTGCACCGGCGTGAGCGGCAGTATCAGGCGGTCGGGGTCGGGAAAGTGCTTGCGCAGGAAGTAGAGTATCATGTCGCGGCAACGGCGGTTGTAACTGGGGTACATGGTCATTTTGCCGAAGAAATACTTCACGTCGGGCAGAATGAGCGTGAGTGCACCGAGTCCGTCCCACAGGTTGTCGAGGGCAAAGATGGCTTTCGCACCTTGGCGCGTAGACTGATATTCCAAAGAAACGAAGGAACGCCCGAGTTCTATGGTGTAGGGCATGTATTCGCGCAGGAACTGTTCGGTGAAGTGGAAGAGGTGGCTCGTCGAGAGAAGCGGTTGTCCCGAAACGTCCATTTCGACGTCCTTGCCGAGGATGTAGCGGTAGCCGCCGATGATTTCCTCGGTTTCGGGGTCCCAGACGATGAGTTGCTTATAGGGGTTGTCGCAGGTGTCGAACTCGTCGAGGTCGAGCGCCTTGCCCGTTCCTCCGCCGGCTGCACGGAATACGATTTCGCGCAGACGTCCGATTTCGCGCACGACGTTGGGCGAATCCTGCCACGTCACGATGTAGATTTCGTTGTTGCTCTTGTTCGTTCGGCGCAGGCGCTTGTCTTCGGTCAGTTCTGCTCGCAACTGGGCTTTCGGGACAGGGGCGATAATTTCTTCCATCATATCTCACTTGGATGTTTACAGTTCATACACACGGTCTTGCACCCATTGCGCCCATTGGGCGTGAGTGCGCGATTTGTCGGTGAAGGTTTCCCACGGAATGGGTTCGCCGAAGGTTACGGTGAAGTGCTTGCCGACGTTCTTGTACATTTCGTCGACGAGGTAGAGCATGGCCACGTTGAATTTCAGGTTCAGGCGCTGACACCATCGGGCGATGTTGTAGAAGCGTTCGGAGTTTTGTCCCGAAAAATGCACGGGAATGACGTCGCGCTTGTATTGTATGCTCTTCGACACGAAGGTTTTCTTCCACGGGAGGTCGCGGATGGTGCCGTCCTTCTGCTTGCGCGAGCACAGCCCTGCGGGGAACATGACGACGTTCTTCTCGCTCTGGAATGCGGCTTCCACCATCTTGGGGAAGTTGCGGCTTTGCGAGCCCGTCTTGTTGATGGGTACGCACAGGGGCGCCAGTCCTTGCAGGTTCATCAGCACGTCGTTCACCAGATACACCATTTGGCTGTCCCACTTGTGGCACACGAGTTTGCCCAGCGCCACGCCGTCTTCGCCACCGAGCGGGTGGTTCGACACAATCGTGAAATAGCGTCCGTCGGCGTTCGTCGGCAACGTGTCCAGTCCCTTCACCTCGAGGTCCATTTCGAGGTAGTCCACACATTCGTCCAGAAAGTCGACGCCGAACTTTCCGGCAGCACGTCCCGTGAGAAAGCGGTTCACTTCGTCCTGATGGAGCACGCGCTTCAGCCACCCGATGACGAACTGCGGAATATACTTTGCCTTCGCACCAGCCTTTTCGCGGACAATCGCGTCGACGTCTATCTTGAACTGCTGTCCGCTCACGTCAGCATTTTCTTGCAATTCTCTTTCTACCTGTGCCATGCGTACACATTTTTGCAATTTCACTGCAAAAGTAACATAAATATTTCACTTTTGCAGCATATTTGTCGGGAAAATGTACGGAACAGCCGTTTCCGGCACATTTTCGTTCCATTTTCATGCAATCAAAAAGACGAGGATATGGTCAATCGAACACTTCGCGCAGCACGTCCAGCGAACGGAGGTCGGGAAATGCCGGCAAGTGCAATCGGTAATAGGCCTGAATGACTTCGAGCATCCGTTGCCGTTGCGCACGCGACAGACGGAACCGGTGCAGGTTGGCAAACGTCATGCGCAGCATCAACGGCACATAAGGCTGCTCCGAAGGTTGCACCAACGACGTCAGTCCCGACGCACGGGCATCGTCCACCCCGATGCCCACGAAGCGCGTCAGCCGCATTAGAAAACACAGATGAAAATTCGCCACGCTGCCGCCCGCCGCCGCGTCCAACCACTGCAGCGAATGTTCCAGATAGCCATACAGAGGGTCGTCAGCCTGCTGCTCGCGCAACGTGTACGAAAGAAATTCAGCAAGAAACAGCGACAGCATCGACTTCGTTGCACTATACGGAATGTCGCCGTAATTGATGTACAGCCGCACGTCGCGCGGACGCGCCAGCCGGTTCGCGGCATGCAAATCAGCCACAAACTCCACACAATTCAACGGACGCCAGAAAGCCGACGCCCCACCCTGCCGACGACGCCCATGCGCCACCGTCGTCACGAACGACATCCGTCCGTAATTCTCCGTAAAGAGGTCGACGATGAGGTCCGAATCCTTGTACTTCACCGTCCGAAGCACGATGCCGCGAATTTTCTCCTGCATACGTTATCTTTTGCGCACCGTCCCCTATATACATATATAAGGTATAGGCAGTCCGTCTGCAAAGTTACGCAAAATCAGCAAATCAGCGAAGGAAAGCATACCGAAAACCCTCCACTTGCCCACCATTCAGCCCCGTTTTACCCCGCAAAACGCACCAAAAAGCATGAAAAAAGCAAGAAAAATGCAAAAAAAGTGGAAAAAGTTTTGTCGGTCCGAGAAAAGTTCCTACCTTTGCACTCGCAAATCCGACGGAGACGCTCCGAAAGGCACGTTCCGAAGAATTTTGCCGGTGGAATCACCACCATAGGCTGGCCCGTTCGTCTATCGGCTAGGACGAGAGATTTTCATTCTCTAAAGAGGAGTTCGACTCTCCTACGGGCTACCCAATCGACAGGAAGATGGGTGCGAGGTCTTAACGCCATACCACATCGTACTTCCTTTTTTTATTTCCAACAATCAAAACAAAAACAAACAAATGGCACATCACAAGTCAGTACTGAAGCGCATCCGCCAGAACGAGAAGCGCCGTCTGCACAACCGCTACTACGCTAAACGCATGCGTGTAGCATTGCGCGACCTCCGTGCAACAACCGACAAGGCTGAAGCACAAGCACAGTTCCCCGCACTCCAAAAGATGCTGGACAAACTCGCAAAGAAGAACATTATCCACTGGAAGAAGGCTGCAAACCTGAAATCGGGCGCAGCAAAATACATTGCCAAACTCGGATAAAAAGGCACTACTACAGCCATAGTTTACACACAGAACCGCGTTTCCGCACAGGAGACGCGGTTCTACTTTTTCACCGCCCTCACCAACCGCTCCAAACTGCACCGAAAAAGCCAAGAATAAGCATCGAAAAGTTTGTGCATTCCAACTATTTTCCGTACCTTTGCATAGTTAAAACTACAGCAAAATGGAAGACGAATTGAAGAACAACGGAACCGAATATTCCGCGAGTAACATACAAGTATTGGAAGGGCTCGAAGCCGTGCGCAAACGCCCAGCCATGTACATCGGAGACATCAGCGAAAAAGGTCTCCACCACCTTGTCTACGAAGTAGTAGACAACTCCATCGACGAAGCACTCGCCGGATTCTGTACCCACATCGAAGTCACCATCAACGAAGACAACTCCATCACCGTTCAGGACAACGGACGCGGCATTCCCGTCGACATGCACGAGAAAGAGCACCGCTCCGCCCTCGAAGTCGTGATGACCGTGCTCCACGCCGGTGGTAAGTTCGACAAAGGCTCCTACAAAGTCAGCGGCGGATTGCACGGCGTCGGTGTCAGTTGCGTCAATGGTCTTTCCACGAAAATGCTGTCGCAGGTATTCCGCGACGGAAAAATCTACCAGCAGGAATACCGGCAAGGCAAGCCGCAATACGACGTGAAGGAAGTCGGCACGACCGAACTGCGCGGTACACGCCAGCAGTTCTGGCCCGACAACACCATTTTCACCACCACCGTCTACAAGTACGACATCCTTGCCAACCGCATGCGCGAACTGGCGTTCCTCAATGCCGGCATCACCATCACCCTCACCGACCTCCGCATCGACACCAACGCGCAGGCAGGCATCGAAGGCATCCGCCGCGACGTATTCTATTCAGAAGGCGGACTTCGCGACTTCGTCCGTTATCTCGATTCCACACGCAGCCACCTCTTCGACGACGTCATCTATCTGAACACCGAACGACAGGGAACGCCCATCGAAGTGGCGATTATGTACAATACTTCCTACTCCGAGAACCTCCACTCCTACGTCAACAACATCAACACCATCGAAGGCGGTACGCACCTCACCGGTTTCCGCACAGCCCTCACCCGCGTGTTGAAGAAATATGCCGACGACAACAAAATCACTGAAAAACTCGAAAAGCAACACATCGAAATTTCGGGCGAAGACTTCCGCGAAGGACTCACGGCAGTCATCTCGGTGAAAGTGGCAGAGCCGCAGTTTGAAGGTCAGACAAAGACGAAACTCGGCAACAGCGAAGTGGCAGGAGCCGTAAGTTCCGCCGTCTACGAAGCCATGGCGAACTATCTGGAAGAACATCCGAAGGAAGCCAAACTCATCGTCGATAAAGTCGTGTTGGCAGCCACCGCACGCGTTGCCGCACGCAAGGCACGCGAAAGCGTACAGCGCAAGAACCCGATGACGGGAGGCGGACTGCCCGGCAAACTGGCTGACTGCTCCGACCGCGACCCCGCAAACTGCGAAATGTTCATCGTCGAGGGAGACTCCGCAGGCGGTTCGGCAAAACAGGGACGCGACCGCCACTTCCAAGCCATCCTGCCCATTCGCGGTAAGATTTTCAACGTTGAACGCGTGATGTGGCACAAGGCATTCGAACACGAAGAAGTCAACAACATCATACAGGCACTCGGCGTGCGTTTCGGCATGAACCCCGAAGACAACAAGGAAGCCAACTACGACAAACTCCGCTACTACAAGACCATCATCATGGCGGATGCCGACGTCGACGGCGCACACATCGCCACGCTCATCCTCACGCTCTTCTTCCGCTACATGCCCCAACTCATTCGCGACGGCCGCCTCTACATCGCCAACCCGCCGCTCTACAAATGCACGAAGGGCAAGGTGAGCGAATACTGCTACGACGAAGCCGCCAAGCAGCAATTCCTCGACCGCTACGGCGACGGAACGGAAACAGGTGCCGGCGTTCACATCCAGCGCTACAAAGGTCTGGGTGAAATGAAGCCGGAACAACTGTGGGAAACGACCATGAACCCCGAAACACGTCTGCTCACGCAAGTCACCATTGACGACGCAGCCGAAGCCGACTACACCTTCTCCATGCTCATGGGCGAAGACGTCGCACCACGCCGCGAGTTCATCGAACGCAACGCCACCTACGCCAACATCGACGCATAACCGGCCGCTGCGCTCTGATTGGAAAAATTCATTCAATTCTTACATATATATTCCTCGCCGGCACGAGAGAAGTGATTCTGCACGTCCCGGCACCGTGTTCCTCGGAACACTATTTCTCAACATAAAGTGAGAGAAAACCGAAAAGGAATCGACCGCTTGGCCGATTCCTTTTTACATATACATATACCCGTTTTACTACGCTGAAAATCAGCGCCTTCAACCCGCTGAAAATTCGTGTGCATAAACGTTTTTCGGCGTATGCACAAACGTTTTCACGCGTATGCATACGCGTATTGAGGCGTATGCGCACGCCGAAAAACGTTTGTGCATACGAAAAAACCTCCCTGCGAATGGGGTCGCAGAGAGGTTGATATGGAGATTAACGGAGTGCGTATGGAACTATGCGAGCAACTGACGGACGCAGGCGGAAATGGCGCGGCCGTCGGCAATGCCAGCCAATTGCTTGGTGGCAACGCCCATCACCTTGCCCATGTCCTGTGCGGAGGTTGCACCGACTTCGGCGATGATGGCGCGCAAGCGGGCTTCGAGTTCTTCGGGCGTGAGTTGCTTGGGCAGATACTGCTCGATGACGTTCACCTGAGCCATTTCTTCTTCGGCGAGGTCGGGACGACCCTGTGCCGTATAGATTTCTGCCGATTCGCGGCCTTGCTTTGCCAATTTCTGCAAAATCTTGAGGGCAGCATCGTCGGAGAGTTCGTCGTTGGCTCCGGGGGCTGTCTTGGCTTCAAGGAAATACTTCTTCACGTTTCGAAGCGTGTCGCGACGCACGGCGTCCTTGGCTTTCATCGCTTCGAGGATATCTTTGCTGATTTGTTCGAACAACATAAGGGTCTTGCGTTTTTGATGAGTCAATGGAACATTATCCTACAATATGGAAATCGATGGTTTCGCCTGCGACGGACGACGTGTCGGCAGTTTCGACGTTGGGACGGAACTTGTCGGTCGTACCCTTCCTGCGCTTGTAGGTGTGCGACGATTCGACGTTGCTGATGACGTCTTCGTTGTCGAGGTCTTCGTCACGGAAGATGAAACTATAGACAGGTTTGGGCGTATATCCGCTTTTCGACGAAGGCCCGTAGAAACGTATTCTGCGTTCTTCCTTCTCGGCTTCCGTTTCGGCTTCTTCTTCGGCTCTGCGTCGTTCTTCTTCTGCGTTCTGGCGGTCGATAAATCCATCCATTTCTTTGGATACGCCGCCTTTGATGCCGAAGCCCGATGCGAGGATTGTGACTTTGACGCGCTCCTTGAGCGATGCGTCGGCAGAGTATCCCCACTTGGTTTCCACGTCTTGGGTTTCGATTTTCTCCATGAAGTCGTTCACCTCGTTCATTTCGTCCATCATGAGCGGGCTGGCATCTTCGCAGTCGCTGCCCGAGTGGATGATGTGGAGCAGCACCTTCTTCGCGTGGTAGATGTCGTTGTCGTTGAGCAGCGGCGAATGGAGCGCATCCTCGATGGCCTTGGTGACGCGTCCTTCGCCCGAACCATAGCCGGTGCTCATGATGGCGACGCCGCCGTCGGTCAGCACGGTCTTCACGTCCTCGAAGTCGAGGTTGATTTTGCCGTGCATGGTGATGATTTCGCTGATGCTCTTGGCTGCGTTGCAGAGGGTGTCGTCGGCTTTGGCAAAGGCGTTGTCGACGGTGTAGTCTTGATAAATCTGTCGCAGACGTTCGTTGTTCACAACGAGCAGGGCATCGACGTTTTCGCTGATTTTCTGCACGCCGTCGAGGGCTTGGTCAATCTTTTTCCTGCCTTCCCACTGGAAGGGTATCGTGACGATGCCGACGGTGAGCACACCCATGTCTTTTGCCGTCTTGGCAATGAGGGGCGATGCGCCGGTGCCGGTGCCGCCACCCATTCCGGCGGTGATGAACACCATCTTCGTGCCATCGCTAAACATGGCCTTCACGTTTTCGATAGACTCCTCGGCGGCTTTGCGAGCCTTCTCCGGTTTGTTGCCTGCGCCGAGTCCTTCGCCCAACTGGAGTTTGGACGGAACGGGAGAGTCCTGCAATGCCTTCTTGTCGGTGTTGCAGACAAGGAATGCGACATCGTGGATGCCTTCGTTGTACATGTGATTAACGGCATTGCAGCCTCCGCCACCCACACCAATGACTTTGATGATGCTTTGTTGCACTTGCGGGAAATTGAAAACTGCGAAGTTGTCCGCAGGTTCTGGGTTATGTGTAGGTTCTTGCATATCTTCGGTCCTTTCTTTTTTGTAGATTAAATAAAACTGATGGTGGGATGCATTAACTTTCGCCGTTAATCATATCTTCAAGGCCTCTGCGGACTTTATTGAAGAAGCGGTTCTTATTCCGAGCATCCTTAATGGTATTAAGCAAGTCGTCGATGGTTTTGTTGAACAGTTCCTCCAATTCGCGTGCCTCGCGCACGATTTGGCGGTTCTTCTCCTTGGCATCCAGCACGGAAATCGCCTGTTCGAACGGCTCTCCCAACAAATCGGAAGCATCGTCTGCCAACTGCTGGGCACGTTCGCGCAACCGCTTGTTGGAATCGTCCGCACGCACGTCCTTGCACTTTTCGGTCAGTTTCGCAATGAATTCGCGCATGCCGTTCTTGTATTCTTCCAACTTGGCAAGCGCATCGGCTTCCTGCTGCGCTTCTTTCTGCTCCTTCTCGCGGCGGTCTGCCACTTCCTGTTCGCGTTGGGACGAAACGAAGATGTCGGGGTCTGCCGTGATTTTCTCGCCCACGCAGTTGATTTCGCCGGCATGGAGCAAGGCGAGGATAGACGTGCTGGCAACGCTCTCCGCCGAGAAGTTGGTCACGTTGCTGTTCTTGATGACAGGCACATTGACGTGGTCTGCCAAACGCACTTTCTCGGCTTTCAGATAGTCGGCAAAGGCCTTGTCGATGTTGCGCATGGCTGCACCGCCACCCGTCAGCACGATGCCGCCCAGCAACTGGCTGGCATAGCCGGAATTGAGCATCTGGTTCTTCACATTCGCAATGATTTCCGTCAATCGTGCCTCAACAATAGGCTGAATTTCTGTCATTTTCAGCACACGTCCCAACGTCGTGACATACGTTTGCGACAAAAATCCGTTCTCATCGGCAGTATCATTGGGATTGATGTAGGCATTGCCATATTGCATCTTCACGGCATTGGCTTCGTTCTCGTCAATCTGCAAGTCCGTCAAGTCCTGCGTAATGTTGAACGAACCGATGGGCAGCGTAACAAGATGACGCACGATGTTGTTCTTGTAGACCACCACCGTAGTCGTTCCTGCGCCAAGATTTACCAATGCACAACCTGCATACTTCTCTTGGTCGGTCAGCACCTTGTCGGCAAGTTCGTATGCCGACAACTTGAGTTCGGCAATGCGGACATCGGTGTTACTGAAGCAATTCTCGATGTTGTTGCGCAACGAACGACGGCCGATGACGTTGAGATACTCGCCGTCCAACGTCGTTCCCATCACGCCGACAGGTTCGTCGACAATGCGGCTGTCGACACTATATGACTGCGGGAAGTTTTCCAACAATTCGCAATCGGAAGATGCCACCTTCTGGCTTTCGTCGCGCATACTGTCGATATGGTTCGACGTGATGTAGGTTTCGGTCATCAGGTTGCGCTGCACTTTGGTTTTCAGCGAACGTACAGACTGCCCGCCGATACCTACGTACACTTGTGCAACATCCAGTTTGAGCGACTGCTCAAGTTTGTTAATCACACTCCGAATGCTCTGCGTCGTCTTTTCAATATTAAACACGATGCCTCGCTTGATGCACGAAGCATTTGCAGGTTCTTCGGCATACGCCAGAATCTGCATTCCGCCGTCCTTCTTCTTACCTGCAATGCCAGAGATGCGCGACGTGCCCAACTCTATGGCTACGATGATTGCGTCTTTGTTGTCTGTTGCTGCCATATCTCAAGAATTTTATTTGTATCGAATGAATGATGCTAACGTTTTGTACAAACGACTTGGTTGTCGTACTCCAAATTGATTTTGCTGTATTTGTTCCACCCCACTTTTGAAAGTCCCTTCTCGTAGAAGATTTCCATGCGTCGCAGTTTCTTTTCGTAATCGGCAAGCGTTCCCAAATAGATGACATGGTCGCCCACACGCGGCACCATCGTCACGACGTGGCGACCGCGCCGGTCGACGGAGACGGCAATCTGCTCCGTCTGCTGACTCCAAAATTCATCGGAAACGATGAACGTAGCAAACTGCGCCAAATCGCTGGTGGCATATTGCTGGTCAATCTTTCCGGTTGCCGTCAGTATGTTGGTCGCATAGGAAGTATTGGGAATGACGGTGCCTTCGGCATCTACATAATAGCCGTCGGCGTTGTCGGGAAGGACATAGATGACCGGCACGCGCTGATGGGCACGAATACACACCTTTCCCTTGCCGATTTCCATGCCGTTGTTGGTTTTGTAACACTCCACATTGCGCAGAAATTTGTTCTTCATCAACATGCGCTCGATGTCTGCCGCACTGACCTCTGTCATCAACTTTCCTTCGGGATAAAGCCCTTCGGCATACAAATCGTCGGTGAGCGACTGCTGCGTGACAAATGGCGTAGCCCCGTTGTACGTGATTTCTATGTCTACACGCGCACACAGTTCGTTCTTGTCACCCTCCGTCAGGTTGAGCATGGCGTAGACGATGTAGGCTACGACGGCAAAGAAGAGAATGACAAACAGCCAAACTTTGAAGGTTCGATTCATTTTCATCGGGCGTGCAATGGTTTATGTGCGTTTACGCAATATGTCCGTGATTTGTGGGATATAGTCCTCAATGTCGCCTGCACCCAGCACAATCAAAACGTCGAAATCGCCATGCGACACGTATTCTGCCACTTGTTCCTTACGAATGAGATATTTTTCGATGCCGGGACGCAGATGGTGATAAATCAGTTCGCTGGTTACACCCGGAATAGGCTTTTCGCGAGCAGGATAGATGTCGCAAAGGTAGACTTCATTGAGCAACGAAAGCGCATCGGCAAACTCCTGATAGAAGTCGCGTGTACGGGTATAGAGGTGAGGTTGGAACACAGCCGCGATTTTCTTGTCCTGATAGAGTTCGCGGATGCTGCGCACGCTTTGTTCGATTTCCTTCGGATGATGTCCATAGTCGCTGAGCAGCACGACGTGGTCGGTTTTCAGTTTGAAATCGAAACGGCGGTCTACGCCTTGGAACGAAGCCATTCCGTCGCGCAATTCCTCGTCGGTCGCTCCAGCCAGTTGTGCCAATGCCATGGCAGCAACGGCGTTTTCGATGTTGATGCTCACGGGCACACCCAATGGTACGTCTTTGACAACACCTCGTGGCGATACGAAGTCGAAAATGATTTCTCCGCCACCGATGCGGATGTTGCGTGCGCAATAGTCGCCCGATGTACGCGAATATGTATAAATCGTTACGCCTTCGGGAACGTCGGCTTTCATTTCCAGACCTTTATGCAGAATGAGTGCTCCGCCTTCCTGAATGAGCGTCGTATAGTGGCGGAAACTCTCCAAATAGGCTTCCTTCGTGCCGTAGATGTCGAGGTGGTCGGGGTCGGTCGACGTGATGACCGTTGCCCACGGACGCAGCCAATGGAAAGAGCGGTCGAATTCGTCAGCCTCTATCACCACATAGTCGCTTTCTTCCGAGAGGATGTAATTGGTGCCGTAGTTCTTGGTAATTCCGCCGAGAAAGGCGTTGCAATCAACGTGCGACTGATGAAGCAGATGCGCCGTCATTGCCGATGTGGTGGTTTTTCCGTGCGTACCCGCCACGCAGAGTCCACGATGCTGCTCTGTGAGGTAGCCCAACACCTGTGCCCGCTTTTGCAAACGAAATCCATTGGCGCGGAAATATTGCAATTCGGCGTGGTCGGCAGGTATGGCGGGTGTGTAGACCACAAGCGTGGTGTCGACATCGCGAAAAGCATCGGGTATCAATTCGACGTTGTCCTCAAAATGCAGTTGCGCACCCTCTTCCTGCAATTGCGTGGTGAGTGCAGTAGGCGTCTTGTCATAACCACCAACGGCATAGCCTTTGCGCAGAAAATAGCGCACGAGTGCACTCATGCCGATACCGCCGGCACCTACGAAATACACAGATTGTATGTTGCTGTTCTCTTGCTCTTTCATCGTCTGAATTCCCTTTATGAAAATATGTTTGAATTATTTGGTTGCCAATTTCAGCACTTCGTCGGCAATGATTTGCGCTGAATTGTGGTACGCCAACTTTCCGGCATTCTTTCCGAGCGATTGCAACTGCGCATCGTCGGAAACGGCGCGCAATGCCAACGGCACCAACGTGTCGCAGGCTTCAGCATCGGGTACGAACAATGCAGCACCACGCGTGGAGAGGGCTTGCGCATTCTTCGTCTGATGGTCTTCGGCAACATTCGGCGAAGGGACAAGGATGCAGGGTTTCTCAAGCAGACACAATTCAGAAATGCTGCTGGCTCCCGCACGCGAAACGACGAGGTCGGCTGCCGCATAAGCCTTATCCATATCGGCAATGAAGTCCGTGACGTGCAAATTGGGCACGGCGTCGTCTTTTGCCAATTCTTCGTGAATGTGTTGGCTGTAGTATTTTCCCGTCTGCCAGATAAACTGCACCGACTCCGCACTGCGAATTTCCTCTAAATGCTGCAAAATGCTTTCATTGACGGTACGTGCACCTAAACTTCCGCCGATAATGAGGATGGTGCGCTTCGCCGGGTCAAGTCCGAAACTCTGTACGGCTTCAGCCTTCGTCACCTTTGCATCAAGCAGATTTTGCCGCACCGGGTTGCCCGTCTTGATGATTTTCTCCTCCGGAAAAAAACGCTCCATTCCGTCGTATGCTACACAAATCTTTTTTGCAGACTTGGCGAGCAACTTGTTCGTTACGCCGGCATAAGAGTTCTGTTCCTGTATCAGTGTCGGCACACCCATTCGGGCTGCCTCCTTCAGTGTCGGCCCACTGGCATATCCGCCAACGCCCACGACCACATCGGGACGAAACTTCCGAATGACAGAGCGTGCCATTCGTTGACTCTTGATTAACTTGAACAGCACGGAAATATTTTTCAGCATGTTCTTGCGGTTAAATCCGCAAACGGGCAAGCCAACAATTTCATAACCGGCTGCCGGCACACGATGCATTTCCATACGCCCTTCTGCTCCCACAAACAGGATGGTTGCATCGGGGTGCTGTGCAACAATCGCATTGGCAATGGAGATGGCGGGAAAGATGTGTCCGCCTGTTCCGCCACCGCTCACTATCACTCGCAATGCCTTTTTGCCTGTGTTCTCGTCTATCATGTTGCGCTTTTTATCTATCTTAACTTGCAAAAATACACATATTTTGCGAAACGACCGCTTGTTTTTGGGATAAATTTCAACTTAACGTGCTCAATACCAACATTATTTATCTTTCCATACCATTTTCCGCCACACAAATGCTTATTGCATTCCTTCCGAACTGTAATATTCTTCCGTATCAACCACCGCCGGTTGCAATTTGTCCGTCGGTTCGTTCGATGCCTGACTCACTTTTTCAGCATAACGGCTCACGCTGAGAATCAGACCGATATTGAAACTCGTGATGATGATGGATGTGCCGCCATGACTGATGAGCGGAAGCGTTTGTCCCGTCACCGGCGCCCACCCCACTGCCACAGCCATATTGACCAATGCCTGCAGCACCATCATCATGCCCAATCCCACGACAAGAAACGCGGGAAAGAAGCGGTCGCACTTCTGCGCAATTCGCCCCACCCTGACGAGCAGCGAAATGTAGAGCATAATCACGATAAACGCCCCAAAGACGCCTGTTTCCTCCACGATGATAGAGAAAATAAAGTCCGACTCTGCATGAGGCAAGAAATCGCGCTCTATTGAATTGCCCACACCAACACCAATGACATTTGAATTGGCTATCGCAATATGGGACGTATACACCTGTCGGTTTTCATCCAAGTCGAGCGTCGTTTCCTCTTTTGCCGATTTTTCATCACCAATATGCAGTTTCTTCTCTATACGATGCTTCCATGTCAATGTACGCTTCGCCGTCAACATGCTGTCGGGGAGAAGCAGCAAAGACGCAACGCCAATGGCGCCTATCACAAAAATCACACCCAAACCTTTGAACATCAGACCTATCGGTACATTACCGATAAACATCATGGCCACAATGACCACAAACAACATCGCTGCGGTTGAGAAATTTTCCGGTGCAATGAATCCGCACACCATACAAGTAAGAATACCAATAGTATAAAAAGGCTTCTTATAACCACCTTTTGTCGCCCTAATCACGTAACGGGTTCCTTTCTTCGTCCGTATCTTTTCCTCCTTCTGCGTGCGCGACAGAATAACGGCAACCATCATGATGAGACACGTTTTTGCCAATTCCGACGGCTGAAATTTCACGCCCAAGTCAATCCATCGTGCTGCTTCATTCGTCCCTTTCTGAAAAAACAACATATAGAGCAACATGACGACAACTATCGGCATTCCCATTATCGGCAGCAACTTGAAATACTTGCATGGGATATACACGCAAGCCAAGATGACCGCCAAGCCTGCCAACAAGAAACCTGCCTGATTGACAACCGGGTCCCAATGATTTCCGCTCTTGAACGTCATCGAACTTGAAGCGCTGTAAATCGCCACCAATGACACCATGCACAGGAGGAAATAAATCATCCAAATGCTCTTATCACCCTTGAAGAGATTGAGGCGCAGATAGTCGGATATTTTCTTGCCCACTTTCTTATCTGTTATTACAATAATTAAAACGAAATGCTATTTCACAAGTTCCGGACACACTCCTTGAATTGCTCACCACGGTCTTCCATGTTCTTGAAAAGGTCGAAACTGGCGCAGCAAGGACTGAGCAACACGCAAGCACCCGGATGTGCCATACGATAGCAGGCATCGACACAATCTTTCATGCTTTGCACATCAACGATGGGAATGTCGAAACCATCGAAAGTCGCGTGCAGTTTTGCATTATCCACACCGAGGAATACAAGTCCGATACATTTTTGACGCACGAGGTCGATTATTTCACTATAATCGTTGCCTTTATCCACGCCACCGAGAATGAGGACGGTGGGTTGCGTCATGCTTTCAAGTGCATACCAGCACGCATTGACGTTCGTGGCTTTCGAATCGTTGATAAAATCGATGCCACGCACTCTGCCTGCCTTTTCCAGACGATGTTCCACGCCGGAAAAACTGCTCAATCCTTTGCGGATTTGCTCATTAGATACGCCCGCAATGTTCGCCGTAATACCGGCAGCGAGGGAGTTGTACAGATTGTGTTTGCCCGTCAGTGCGAGTTCTTCCTGCTCCATATTGAAAGGCGTAGGCTGCTCTATCACATATTCCTCGTCTTCCACATAGGCGATGGATGCCGTTTCGTGGAATTCAGAGAAAGGATACAGATGGGCTTTAATGTCGTATTTCTCGAGTTCACGACGCACGACGGGGTCGTCGTTCCAGAAGATGAACGCATCCTGTTCCGTCTGATTGCGGGTGATGCGCATCTTGGAATCGACATAGTTCTGCATTTTGAAATCATAGCGGTCGAGGTGGTCGGGCGTGATATTCATCAACACGGCAATGTCGGCTTTGAATTCATACATATTATCGAGTTGAAAACTGGATAATTCTATTACATAATAGTCGAAATTCTCTTCCGCCACTTGCAGCGCAAGACTGCGTCCGATGTTACCTGCCAGTCCGACATTATAGCCGGCTTGTTTCAATATATGGTAAATGAGGGAAGTCGTTGTCGTCTTGCCATTCGAACCGGTGATACAAATCATTTTCGCATGGGTGTAGCGGCCGGCAAACTCAATTTCCGAAATAATGGGAATCTGACGCTGCTTCAGTTGCATCACCATTGGTGCCGTGTCGGGAATGCCGGGGCTCTTGATGATTTCATCGGCATTGAGAATAAGGTTCTCGGTGTGCCGGCCTTCTTCCCACGGAATACCATAGGCATCGAGTTGTTGCTTATACTTGTCCTTGATAACCGACATATCGGACACAAAGACGTCAAAACCTTGCTTCTTCGCCAATACGGCTGCACCAGCACCGCTTTCGGCTGCACCCAGAATGACAATACGCTTCATTTCCTCTGTTTCTTTATCTTATCTTGAGTGTAATAATGGTAAACGCTGCGAGCAGAATGGAGACAATCCAGAAACGGACGGTAATCATGTTTTCCTGCAAGAGCGAAGTGGGTTTCTTGATATAGTACTTCACGCCGGGCAGAAGGTCGCTTTGCGCCGTGCGGAAATGGTCGTGAATCGGTGTGCGCTTGAACAGACGCAATTTGCGTCCGTGCCGCGTTCCCCATTTTGCCAAACTGACTTGCAGAATGACGGAAAGACTCTCCATGAGGAAAATACCACACAGAATGGGAAGGAGCAGTTCCTTATGAATGATGACGGCAGTCACGGCAATGACACCGCCAATCGCCAAACTGCCCGTATCGCCCATGAACACCTTGGCGGGATAGGCATTGAACCACAGAAAACCGATGAGCGCACCCACGAAGGCACAGATAAACACCACGATTTCTTCGCTGCCGGGGATATACATCACATTGAGATAACTGGCAAAATTGATATGTCCCGACACGTAAGCCAAGATGCCTAACGCCGTACCGATAATGGCGGCATTACCCGCACACATTCCGTCCATTCCGTCGTTAAGGTTCGCGCCGTTGGAAACCGCCATGATGACGAACGTAGTGACCAAGATGAACAGCACCCATCCGCAAGCACGCCGCACCTTGCCGTCGCGTATCCAATCGAACGCCTTGTAGTAATCAAGGTTGTTGTTCTTGACAAACGGCACGGTCGTTACCGTCGATTTGCGCGATTCGCTTTTTTCATACACCACCTGCTCGTGTTCGATTTTCTTGGTTACTTGCTCGCTGATGACGGCTTGAGGGCTTTGCCACAGCACAATGCCGATAGTAAGTCCGAGTGCAAATTGCCCAAGCAGTTTAACCCTCGGTTTCATTCCGTCCTTATTGCCTTTCAATTTGATGCGGTCGTCGAGAAAACCGAGCAGTCCGAACCACAGCACCGTAATGAGCAGCAGAATCATATACACGTTCGTCAGTTTTCCGAGCAGCAAAGCCGGAACAACCACCGCCAGCACAATGACGATACCGCCCATCGAGGGAACGCCTATTTTCTTCACACCAAACGGGTCAATTTCTGCCGAACGTGCTTGCTCGATATGGCGTTTGCGCTTCATATATGTAATGAACCGCTTGCTCACCCACAGCGAAATGACGAGCGAAAGCATCAACGCCAACAACGAACGGAACGACACGTAAGACCACATTCCTGCACCGGGAATGTTCCATTCGTCGAAATATTGAGATAAATGATACAGCATCTTTTTATTCTAAGTTTCAATCTTGTGATAATCGTCAGGCGAACATCTTCTGCACTTCTTCCTTGTCGTCAAAGTGATGTTTGACACCTTGCACTTCTTGATAATCCTCGTGTCCTTTCCCCGCAATGAGAATGACATCGCCCTTCTCTGCCATCATACATGCCGTGCGAATGGCTTCACGACGGTCGACAATCGAAAGCACCATGCGACGCTGTTCTTCGTCCAGTCCTGCCAGCATATCGTCGATAATCGCCTGCGGTTCTTCAAATCGCGGATTGTCGCTCGTGATGATGACGCGGTCACTTTGCTTCACTGCTTCTTGTGCCATGAGCGGGCGTTTGCCTTTGTCACGATTGCCTCCGGCTCCGCAGACCGTAATGACGCGTCCCTTGCCTTCGAGCACACCATGAATGGCACGGAGCACATTCTCCAACGCATCGGGCGTGTGGGCATAGTCCACAATGGCAGTATATCCGGACGGCGAACGCAGTGCTTCGAAACGTCCGCTGACAGGTTTCATTTCGCTCAACGCCACGAGCACTTCCATCGGTTTTTCGCCCAACAAAACGGCAGTGCCGTAGACTGCCAGCAAATTCGACACGTTGAACTTACCAATGAACTGCACACCCACTTCCTGTCCGTTGATGTCCAAATACATACCTTCGAAATGGCATTCCAAGATGCGTGCCTTGAAATCTGCCACTTGCTGCACGCTATAGGTACGCACCATCGCCTGTGTGTTCTGCACCATCACCATGCCATTGCGGTCGTCGGCATTGGTCAGCGCAAACGACGTCTTTGGCAGGCTGTCGAAGAACTGCTGCTTGGCACGCAGATAGTTTTCAAACGTCTTGTGGTAGTCGAGATGGTCGCGCGTGAGGTTCGTAAAGACACCTCCCGCAAAATGCAATCCGCCGATGCGCTGCTGCGTTACGCTGTGCGAACTGACTTCCATGAATACGTAGTCGCAGCCGGCATCCACCATGCTCGCCAACAACTGATTGAGCGTAATGGGGTCGGGTGTCGTATGTTCAGTCGGAATGGCTTCATTGCCGATATAGTTGCACACCGTCGACAGCAAACCAGCCTTGTAACCGAGGCGCATGAACAGATGATAGAGCGTCGTGGCAATGGTCGTCTTTCCGTTCGTACCGGTGACGCCCACCAAACGCAGTTTTTCCGACGGATGGTCGTAGAAATTCGTTGCCATTTGTCCCACGAGCAATCCCGACTGCTCTACACGCACGAACGTGGCATCTGCAGACGCTTCGGCAGGCATTTCCTCGCATACAATCGCCGATGCACCATTCGCCAACGCCGTCGGAATGAAACGATGACCATCGGTCTGCGTACCCTTGACAGCAATGAACAAATAGCCGGGCTTCACTTGGCGCGAATCAATGGCAATGCCCGCGATGTCGACGTCCAAATCGCCCTTCACCTCCAACAAACGGAGACCATCCAACACTTGTGATAGTTTCATCTCTATATTTCTTTTTTTATTGACTCAATCTTTCAGTGCACAATCGTTACGGGTCGTCAATTCAGTTCGACACGCACAACCGTGCCTTTCACGACCTTGCTGCCGGCAGCCATACTTTGCGAACGCACCTTACCTACACCCGACAAACGTGCTTTCATGCCACGACTTTCGATAGCATACACGGCATCGCGGGCACCCAGCCCCGTGAGGTTGGGCATCGTTTCAAGATTGCTCTCCACTGAGGTAAAATCTACACCCTCTCCGCGAATTTCCGCCGTTGCCAACGATGCAGACTGCACCGCACCGGAATAGGAAACGCCGAGCCGGTTCAGCACCTTCTGCGCAGCCAGTCCGTCGCCCGCTTTTACGTTGGGCACCATGATAGACAGCGAATCGCGTGCCGTTGCCACATCAGCAGTGACGACTTTCGAATAGACGCGGTCGGCAATTTGCGCGAATACCGGTCCGCAGATACCTCCACCCGACACACCGCCTGCACGCGTCTGCACCGACACGAGGCACGTATATTTGGGTGCGTCCGACGGGAAATAGCCGCAGAACGTCACGAAGTGCATACCGGTTTTGTAATTGCCTTTATAGAGCACTTGCGCCGTACCGGTTTTGCCCGACACGCTGAAATACTTGCTGCGTGCACGTTTTCCCGTACCCCGCTCGTCGTTGACCACAGCCTTCAGAATGCCTTGGATTTCTTTCAACGTCTGCGGCTTGCAGATTTGTTCCTTGATGACTTCTACAGGAAATTCTTCCACAATATTGCCACCACGCGAAATGGCGCGTGCGAAACGCGGACGAACCATACGTCCGTTATTGGCAATGGCATTGTAGAATGTTACCGTCTGCATCGGTGCAACCATCGAGCCATAGCCGATGGACATCCACGGAATGGACGTCGCTGCCCAGTGTTTATTTTCTTTCGGCCCGAGAATCTGCGGGTCGCGCAGTCCACGCATCGGAATGCCGAGCGGAGTGCCGATGCCGACACGTTTCAGTCCTTCGATAAACTTATCGGGATTGTCGTGATATTTGCTGTCAATCAGTCGGCTCACACCGATGTTGGATGAATAAATCATGGCGTGCGTCACGTCAATCACACCATGTCCGCGTCCACCCGAGTCTTTCATCCAACGACCATACATCGGCCACGCACCATTGCCCGTGTCGATTTTGTCGTTGATAGAAATCACTCCGTCATCCAATGCCACCATGATAGATGCTGTCTTGAACGTCGAACCCGGTTCCATTGCTGCACCCATCGCGTAGTCAGAACGCTCCACATAGTTGGTTTCATTGAACGGGTCACGCTCCAAGTTCACCATGGCTTTGACGTCGCCCGTATGCGTTTCCAGCAGAATGACGACACCGAATTCGGCATCCGTATCTATCAATTTTTTCCGCAATGCACTTTCGCACACATCCTGCAACGTCACGTCAATCGTCGAAACGAGGTCGTCGCCATTCATCGGTTCGCGTTCCACGATTTCCACATTGTGCGAGCGGACGCGGCGCAAAAGACTCACTCCGTCTCGTCCGCGAAGCACCGAGTCGTATGCCAACTCCAAACCATAAATAGCGGTTATGGAGTCGTTCGTTTCGCCGTCCTTTCCCTCTGCTTTCTGCGCGTTCGAGCCATACAGGCTGCCCAAGACTTTGTTTGCCAAGAGTCCGAAAGGCTTCTTGCGGTTGTTCCGTTCTTCCGGTATCAATCCGCTGCGGTTGCGGCTTTTGAAACAAAGCACCGGCAATTTCTTCAGTTGATTGTATTGCAGGAAATTGAGCAAATAGCCATCGCAGAGGTCGTAGTGGCGATAAGGCAAACGTGCTGACGTCCATGTGGTGTCGCCACGCTGAATTTTGTCTGACTTGATTTTCTCCACACGTTCTGCCTCTTCCCAACCTTTCATCAAATACTCTTTATAGTATTTTTTGTCGCGCGTCGGTTTGCCCGAGCGGTCGTATGCCGGACAAATCACCGCCAATCCTTCGGCAATGGAATCCATTCTGCTCAACAGCAGTTCCTTGCGTACCCTGTACAATGAATCATACAGCACATGGGCTTTCTTGTTGCGCGAATCCTTCGGCACACCAGCCATAAAGTCGAAATACGCCTTATAATTGGGCAGACTGCTCGCCATCAAGTCGCCATTGGTAGACAAGATGTTTCCGCGTTGCGCCGATTTGATTTTTCGCGTCTGCTTATTGATTTCTTTGTTCTGTTCAATCCAATAGTCATGCTCCACCGTCATGGTCTTCAACATATAATAGAAGATGAAGCCGCACATGACGATGGCGATACTCACGACAATGGGGAATTTTCTCGATATGTACTTCTTGTCGAATTTCATTCTTGTGATTTCTTACATGCTTATTCCTGTTCTGTTTCCTTCTCTTTTCTTCCGTCAGCCCACGGCGGCTGCCTATTTCACTTCATAGGGCGGCGTTTGTGCCGACAGCAGCGTGGAGTCGCCTATTGACCGCAGCAATTCTTCCAGATTTGACTGGCGCTGCATGTTCGTCAGTTCGCTCGACTGCGTCAACACGTTGTAGCATTCGTCCTGCAGTTGCTTGTTCAGGCTGTCAATGACGATGATGTCCTGCTGGCTCGAATAGCGGTTGCCTGTGTAGATGAGCATCAGCACGACCACAAAGAAGATGAACGCCACCTGTTTCAGGAAGAACCGGCTCTGCAGAATGTCTCCACCCAGTATCGTGCGAAGGGAAATACGCCCGAGGTCGTCTTCATCCTCGTCTTCATCGTTGGTGAAGCGTTCAATCGCATCAATGGCATGCCGGCGGTCGTTCTCCTCCTGCGCCGCCACTTGTTCGTCGGACATGGTTTCGTTGTCCGCGTCCAGCCATTCCTTCGTTTCGTCCTTTTTCCTTGCCATACGCTCACAGTTTACACAGGTTATCAGTCGTCAGTCGTTGCGCCCACTTTCTCCGCAATGCGCAGTTTTGCGCTTCGGCTGCGCGGGTTCAGTTCCTGCTCCTCGGCAGTCGGCACGATGACTTTGTTGTTCACCAGCCGCAGCGGACTGCTCACACGTCCGTAGAAATCCTTGTCCTCACGTCCGTCGCAGTTGCCGGTCTTCATCAGGTTCTTCACCATCCTGTCCTCCAACGAGTGGTAGGTGATGACGACCAACCGCCCTCCCGGCCGCAGCACGTCGACGGCTTGTGTCAGCATGTCGCGCAAGGCAGCCATTTCTTGGTTCACCTCGATGCGCAGCGCCTGAAACACTTTCGCCATCTCCTTCTTGTTCATCTCCTCAGCCCCTTTCCCGGGTCGCGGCCGCAGCACCTCGTTGACGGCATCGAGCAAATCGCCGGTCGTGGCAATGGGACTGCGTCGGCGACGGGCAACGATGGCGGCAGCGATGCGCCGGCTCTGCCGCAGTTCGCCGTATTGGTAGAGCACGTCAGCCAATGCCGCTTCGTCGTAGGCGTTCACGATGTCGGCAGCCGTGCGACCGCCGTGTTGGTTCATCCGCATGTCGAGCGGGCCGTCGAAACGGAACGAAAATCCGCGTGCCACCTCGTCGAAATGGTGCGACGATACGCCCAAGTCCGCCAGCACGCCGTCCACCTGCTCCACGCCATAGTAGCGCAGGAAATTGGTCAGATAGCGGAAATTGCTGCGTACAAACGTGAAGCAGTCGGACGCCTCGACGTTGCCTGCCGCATCGGCATCTTGGTCGAACCCGTACAGATGTCCCGTCGTCAGTCGGCGCAGAATTTCGCGGCTGTGTCCGCCGCCGCCGAATGTCACGTCAACATACAAGCCGTCGCCGTTCACGCACAACGCATCGATGCTTTCGTGAAGCAACACCGGCACGTGATATGTTGTCTGACCATTCGCCATCCGTCTGAACTGAAATCATCAAAAACTGACTTTATCAAAAAGCGCGTCTGCGCCTTCAAATTTCGCATCCTCACACATCCATCAGCGCTTGCAGCCGTTCGCCCAGTTCGGCTTCGCCTGCCGCCAACTGCGACTCGCACGCAGCACGGTCCCACACCTCGATGTGGTCGTCGACCGCCAAGAATCGCACATCCTGACGAATGCCCGCGTAAGCCATCTTCCGCTTCGTCAGCAGCAGACGTCCGCTGCCGTCCAGTTCCACCACTTCGGCATCGGCAACAAACTGCCGCATCACCGCACGGTGTTCACCGTTCCACGCGCTCAACCGCTCACGCAACGCGTCGAGCATCTCGTTCCAGAGGCTTTCGGGATACAGCACCAAGCAGGGCTGAAACAAGTCGGGACGAAGAATCAGACGCTGCTCGTCCGCCTTCTCCAACTGCTTCCTGAATGCTGCCGGCAGAAACACCCTGCCTTTCGCATCCGCTTTTGCTTCGTAATCACCTATGAAACGCATACTCATTTTCGTCTAAAGACACTTTTTCAAGTGCAAAAGTACAAAATTCCCCACAATCCCCCACATTTTTTATAAACTATTTTCAAAAAAGTTTTCAACACGTTGTTTACAACAATCATAACA
>JAFLUS010000040.1 GCA_022508685.1 Prevotellaceae bacterium
GTGAAGAAGGCGTGGAGTTGGGAGGGGCTGAGGGTGAGCGTCGGACGGAACGAGTCGCTTTGCATATAGGTGAGGATGGCGTGGCGCATTTGTCGGGCGACGAGGCGATGAGGGAGGTCGCGGGTGAGGTCGAAGGTGGTCATCAGGAGGCGGCCGTTGAGGACGTTGGCTTCGACTATCATGCCGAGTTTGCGGCTCACGTGCCATGTGTCGATGGGTTGCACGGGGGATTGGTAGTCGGCGGGAAGGAGGTCGAGGTTCATCACCTGTGCACGGTTGAGCAGTTCCCACCATTGCAGGTTTGCCCAGTCGTCGGTGGGGAAATGGCGGAAGAGGGCGTGGGTGGTGTCAATGGTGGCACCGGTGGTGTGGGGCGGACGCATCTTGAACCAACTGGTGTTCCAGAATACGGGGAGGTAGGTTTGGCGGATGTCGCTGCCATAGGTCACTTTCCCTGCCGCGAGCAGGAGGACGCGGCCGCCTTTGCGCAGCACGTTCAGGGCGGTGGCGTCGAGGGTGTCGGTGATGTGGATGCCACGTTCGTCGGTGACGGGCGGCGTGGACGGGTACACCCAAAAGTCGTAGTGGTTGTGCGCCGCGGTGCCGGCGTTGAGGTGGAGGGTGAGTTGCATGGGTTCGCTGACGGCGGACAGCGGATAGTGAATGTTGCCGACGGGGATGTTCTTGCCTTGTGGCAGCGAGGCGGTGGAGAGGATGTCCGATGCGAGCGTGTCGCCTGCCGACGTGAGGATGGCGAAGGTGGTGGGTGCGGCTGCAAGCGGGCGGTTGCCGGCATGGTAGGCTTCGATGCCGATGTGGAGCGTGTCGGTGTTGGCATAGACGAACTTCGGGAAGCGGGCGAGCAGGACGAGGGGTGAGCAGAATTCACGCCACTCTCGTGCATCGATGTATCCTTTTTCGCGCCAGAACACGTTGAGCGGCCCGACGAGGGCGGTGCCCTGTCCGCTGTAGTCGTTGAGTCCCAAGAGTTGGAAACCGGCATAGTCGGGGGTGCGGAGGTTGCGTTCGATTTCGAACTTGTAGCAGAGCGATTGCAGACGTCCGGAGGCTTTCAGGAAGCGGTCGGCTTGCTGCGCCATGCCGTGGCGGGCAAGGAGGTCGGCAAAGATGTCGAAATTGCGTGCGTGGTAGACGCCCTTGTATTGGTTGACTTCCTTCAAGTCGGGGAAGACGCACCATTGTCCCTGTTCGTGGGCAACGATTGGGGAGCGGTTGGGTTCCGTTCCTTTATAATTGCGCGGAAAGAGGATTTGCTGCGTATAGTCGTCTGCCGACTGCGGTGCTGCCTTGTCCCAGTCGAGTCCGCGGGCACCACCTTTCACGTGGTACTGCGAGCCGTCGTCCCAAGCCCAGCCGCCGCCGACCGATGCGCCGCAGTAGATGCGTCGGTCGTCGTATTGCTGCATGGCGGCTACCCAGTCGTTGCAGTATGCCACCCAGTCGCCCGCCGGTTCGTTGCCGGCTGCCATCATGAGGAACGACGGGTGGTTGCCGTAGGTGTCGACGATGCGGCGGCTTTCCTCCATCAGGTATTGGTCGATGTTCATTCCCCGACGCAGCCGCACGCCGTGGTTGGGCCACGTGGGGCCTTCGGGTTGCAGATAGATGCCCACGAGGTCGGCTGCGGCAAAGGCTGCCTCGGGTGGGCAGTAGGAATGGAAGCGCACGTGGTTGATGCCCCATTCGCGGCACGTGCGGAAGATGCGCACCCATTCTTCTTCATCGGTGGGCGGATAGCCCGTCAGCGGGAAGCAGCAGTTTTCGACCGTTCCGCGCAGCCAGATGGGTTGTCCGTTGAGCAGCAACTGCGCCCCGTCGATGCTGATGTTGCGCATTCCGAACTGCGTTTCGTACACGTCGTCGCCGGCATTGACGGTGAGGCGGTAGACCACGGGATTGAATTCGTCCCACGTCTGCATGTCGTCGCCGAAACGGAGCGTGAGGACGAGTTGGCTGTCGGCAATCTCCACCCGTTCCGACTGCACGGCCGTGGGGCGGAACCCATTCACCGGTACGGCAGTGGCATGGGCATAGGGGCGGTGTCGGGCAGCACGCCGGCGGGCGTCGTCGGGAATGTCCAGTTTCACTTCCACCGTTGCCAAGCGGTTCTCGACGTCGGGCACGACGCGGACGTGCCTGATGCTCAGTTGTCGCGGACGAACCTGCAGTTCCATTCTGCCCGTGATGCCGTTCCAGTTGCCCTGCGTCTGGTCGGTCACGCTGTGGCTGTCCTGTCCCACGCCGACGTTCTCGATGCCGTTGTAGACGCAGATTTCAATGTCGTTCTGCGCACCGAAGTTCACGGCATCGGTTACATCGTATTCGTGAGGCGTGGAGAGCGACATCTGGTGTCCGATTTGCTTGCCGTTGACGTATGCCGTCGTCTCGATGTGAGGACGTTCGAGGAAGAGCACGATGCGCTGCCCCTGCAAATCGGCGGGCACGTAGATGCTGCGGCGATACCACGCACGCCCCACATAATGCTTGTCGGGCGTGAGGAAGAACGGATATTTGACAGGGTCGCGCCGATAGGGCTCCATGGCGGGATTGAAGTAGTAACTGGAGTCGTAGACCGATGCCGTCCACTGCGTCCGGGCAGTGACGTCGTCGCCTTTGCCGTTCGTCAGCATCGAACCCGGCAGACGGATGAAGTCTTTGTAGGAAGGGGTGTCGCCCGTGGTGAACGCCCATGTGCCGGCGAGGTCAATCGCTCGCTGCTGCGCATCGGTGGCAGCGGTTTGCTCGACGCTGATGCCCAAGACGCGTTCGCCGAGGGTCGTGTCGGCTTCTCGCGGAAAATAGACGGGCATGTCGGGCTGTATGGGCAGCACGCGGAGTTCCAGCCCGACCGTATTTGCCGGCAACCGCCACAGTCCGTAGTCGAACGTGCGGCCGTTGTAGAAGTTGTCGTCGATGAAGTGCGGCGTGGTCGTGCCGTCGGCGTTCGCCGTCAGGGCGTAGAGTCGGGCGCAGTCGCCTTGATAGTCGATGTGGAGCAGTCCCGAACGGACGGCGGGGAGGTCGATGTCGTAGACGGCGGCGTGCAGAAAATCGTCGTCGGTGGGTTCTTCCGCCACTTTCTGCACACCGATGGTGATGGTGCGTGCCGGACGTGCCTCACAGCGTTTGTGGAAAGTCAGTGCCGTGCGCGTCGTCGCCGCTTCCTCCGGCAGCAGAAAATGTTCGGCATCCTTGCGCGTGAGCAGATAGACGTGTTTGCAGACGGGACGACCGATGCCGCGCGGCTGCACGTTGCGCATCACGCGCCCGTTCACCTTCAGTTCCGTGGGGATGCCGTCGATTTGCATCAGATAGATGCAGCCGTCGCGTTGCGCCACCACCTGTGCCGTGGCATAGTCGATTGTCGTCTTGCCGACGGTGATGTTCACGGGAAAAATGGCTGAACATCCCGCAGGAATGGTCGTCGGCGACTGCGGGAACGTGGTGCCGCACGCCTCGAACTGCACCCCATGCTTGTCGCCGAGTTGCTCAAATCGGGCATAGTTGTTGACAAAGACGAAAGCACGCGTGCCGTCGGTGCGGACGATGTGCCGCAACCCGTTGCCGTCGCCTTTCTGCAGCGTCGCCTCTCCGTCGGTGAACACCGGTTTCATCGGGGCGAGCACGCTGCCGAAATCTCTGCAGAACAAATGGAGCAGCCGCAGCATGAAATAGTGCGGACGACGTTGCCCGAATTCACCGAGCGGTGCTTGGAAATCATACGTCTTGACCGGCAAGTCGTTGTGGTTGGTCGCCGGTGTGCGCTGATGCTCGTTGAGCGTCGTCAGCCGCCCTTCCGGATTTGTGCCACCATGGTACATGTAATAGCCCAGCAGATTGCTGCCACTGCCGAGTTTCACGACCGCCATGGCATAGGCATCCTCGGGATAGAGCCACACGCGGCGGTGGTAACTGGTCATCATGCCGCCACCCAGTTCGCACGTGAAATAGGGATATTCCGCCGCCGTCGGACTTGCCTTGAAATGAAACGCCTGCCAATAGTCGCCACATCCTTCCTCCGTGCCGCGGTCCCAGAATCCGTCGGCATAGTCGCCGTAGAGCGGCAACATCTCGCCATGCGGAACCGGCCGGCGCAGTTCGGGCCAACCGGTGCGGGTGTAGAACGGGAGGTCGAAACCGATGTCGGTCGCCATCCGTTTCAGCGCCATGAGGTAGGCTCCGTCACCACGAAATTCATTGTCGAACTGGCACGCCAGCACCGGCCCGCCGTCCTTCCACTGCAGCCCCTCCACCTGCCGGAAAATCTGGCGGTAGAACGTCTCCACGAGTTGCAGAAACCGTGCATCCTCGCTCCTCACGCGACAGCCCTTCGTCAGCACCCAGTCGGGAATGCCGCCACAGCGTGCCTCGCCGTGGCAATAGGGACCGATGCGCAGCACGACGGCAAGGTTTGCATCCCGACACGCGAGCAGAAAGCGCCGCAAGTCGCGCTGTCCCGTCCAGTCGAACTTGCCCTCCACTTCCTCCACATGGTTCCAAAAGACATACGTCGCCACCACCGTGATGCCGCCGTCCTTCATGCGCTGCAAAGCCGTTGCCCATTCCGTCTGCGGCAACCGTGAATAATGCATTTCTCCCATGACGGGCATGATGCGTTTTCCGTTCTCGATGAGGCTGCAGCCGTCCCACGCCATGCGGCTGCCCAACTGCTGTGCCGAACCCATGGCGGTGCAGCACAGCAACATAAGGATAAAGATGCTTCGTTTCATGGTCGCAAAGATAAGGAAAATCTGCTTACCCACCAAATGCAGGAGATCCTTATCTTATTGCAATGAAAGGTATGCGTCAGTTGCAGACTGCGGCAAAACGTTCCATGAAATCGTCGGCTTCGGAGCGAGTGAGGCAGAGTGGGGGAAGCAGACGGAGAGTGGTGGTGCCGGCACAGCCGGTGAAGCAGTGTTGCTCGTGGACGAGACGATTGCGGATGTCTTTGTAGGGAACGTCGAGTTCGATGCCGAGCATGAGGCCGCGTCCGCGCACTTCGGTGACGTGGGGGAGACGGGCGTCTTGCAGTTGTTGGATGAGGTAGGAACCGACGTCGTGGGCATTGTCGACGAGGCGTTCGCTTTCCATGACGTCGAGTACGGCGAGGGCGGCACTGCAGGCGAGGTGGTTGCCGCCGAACGTGGTGCCGAGTTGTCCGTAGACGGGTTGGAACTTGGGCGAAATGAGCACTGCACCCATGGGAAATCCGTTGGCGATGCCTTTGGCTACGGTGATGATGTCGGGGCGAACGCCGAGCCATTGGTGGGCGAAGAATTTTCCGCTGCGTCCGTAGCCGCACTGGATTTCGTCGCAGATGAGGACGGTGTCGGTTGCGTCGCACATTTGGCGCAGCCCTTGCATGAATTCAGCCGTCGCCATGCGGATGCCGCCGACGCCTTGGATGCACTCTACGATGCAGGCGCAGACGTCGCCTTTCTGCAGTTCGCGCTGCCATGCGTCGAGGTCGTTCAACGGCAGGTAGGTCACGTGGCCGTTTTGGTTGATGGGGGCGATGATGCGCGGATTGGCGGTGGCTTCTACGGCTAACGAGGTGCGGCCGTGGAAGGCTTTCTCGGCAGAGAGAATGCGGGTGCGGCCGTTATGGAATGATGCCAGTTTGAGGGCATTTTCGTTGGCTTCGGCTCCACTGTTGATGAGGAACAGTTGGTAGTCGTCGTAACCGCAGGCTTTGCCCAAGCGTTCGGCGAGTTGTTCCTGCAACGGGTTGCGGACGGAGTTGGAATAGAAACCGATGTCGGACAATTGTCGGGTGAGGGCTTCGACATAGTGGGGATGGGCGTGTCCGATGCTGACGACGGCGTGTCCGCCATAGAGGTCGAGATATTCTTGTCCGCGGTCGTCCCATACGCGGCAACCGAGTCCGCGTGTGATGGTGATGTCGAAAAGTGGGTAGACGTCGAAGAGTTTCATGTTTTCAGAATGCTGATGCTTTGAGTCGCAGACCGGCTTTTTCGTCGATGCCGAACATGAGGTTCATGTTCTGCACGGCTTGTCCGACGGCTCCCTTGAGGAGGTTGTCGATGATGCTGGTGACGACGACTTTGTGGTCAAATTGGTCGATGTGGAGCAGACACTTGTTGGTGTTGACGACTTGCTTGAGGTCGAGCGGCGTGTCGACGTAGTGGGTGAAGGCGGCATCGCGGTAGAAGTCGCGGTAGAGTGCAGCCACGTCGATGTCGCTGCGGTCGAGGCGCACGATTTCGGTGCAGAAGATGCCGCGCGGGAAGTCGCCTCGGCAGGGAACGAAGTCAATGGCAACGTCGTCTTTGCCCACGTGGGGAGCCGGTTGCAGTTCGTTCAGGCTTTGCTCGATTTCAGCCAAGTGTTGGTGAGTGAAGACCTTGTAGGTGCTGATGTTGCTGTCGCGCCAAGAGAAGTGGGTGGATGCCGTCGGCTTCTGTCCCGCTCCCGTGCTGCCCGTAATGGCGTTCACACTGACGTCGTGGGTGAGGAGTCCGGCTTTTGCCAACGGCAGCAGTCCGAGTTGTATGGCGGTGGCGAAACAGCCCGGATTGGCGATATGGCGTGCGGTGCAAATCTGCGGACGATGGATTTCGGGCAGCCCGTAGACATAGTCGTGTTCGGGTGATGCGATGCGGAAATCCTGTGCAAGGTCGACGATGCGCACGTGGTCGGGAATGTGGTGTTCGGCGAGGAACTGACGGCTCTTGCCGTGTCCGAAACAGAAGAAAAGCACGTCGGCTTGGTCGAAAGGCAAGTCGGCAGTGAACGCGAGGTCGGTGTCGCCGTACAGGCCTTCGTGCACTTGCGTGACGGCATTGCCGGCATTCGACTCGCTGTTGGCAAATGCGATTTCTACCTGTGGGTGATGAACGAGCAGGCGGATGAGTTCACCGCCTGTGTAGCCTGCGGCTCCGAGAATTCCAACTCGTATCATGGCAGTATGGTCAGGTTGGAAGCGGTTAGCGAATGTCGTCGGGGTGGGCAAGGTAGTAGGCGCGAAGGGGTGTCGAAGTGACTTTGATGAACCCTTTGGCGTCTTCGCTGCTCCACGCCTTTGCCGTTTCTCCGTACTCTCCGAGTTTGTTCTTCACGAGGTCGTCGGGCGAATCCACGCCTACCGTCTGGAAGGAATAGGGACGCAGTTCGAGCGTCACGACGCCGTTCACGTTGCGCTGGCTGCTGAGGAGCATCGCCTCGATGTCGGGCATGACGGGTTCGAGATACTGGCTTTCGTGAAGGAACATGCCGTACCAGTTGCTGACTTGGTCTTTCCAATATTGTTGCCACTTCGACAGCGTGTATTTTTCGAGGAAGCGGTGTGCACCGATGATGAGCATGGGGGCTGCGGCTTCAAAACCGACGCGACCCTTGATGCCGATGATGGTGTCGCCCACGTGGCAGTCGCGGCCGATGGCGTAGGCTGCACCGATTTCCTCTACCGCCTGAATGGCAGCAATCTTGTCGGTATATTCCACGCCGTTGACCGAAACGAGTTCGCCGTGTTGGAAACCGAGTTGCAGCAGTTCTGAACCCTCGCGGGTGGGGTGCTTCAGATAGGCAGATTCGGGAAGGCCTTGGCGAGAGTCGAGAATTTCGCCACCGCAGATGGATGTGCCCCAAATGCCGACGTTGTAGGAGTATTTCAGTTTGGTGAAGTCGGCACTGAAGCCGTTGGCGTTCAGATAGTCGATTTCCTCCTGACGCGAGAGGTTGGCATCGCGGGTGAGCGTGATGATTTCCACATCGGGAGCCATGACGAGGAAGGTCATGTCGAAACGGATTTGGTCGTTTCCGGCACCGGTTGAGCCGTGCGCAATGGCGCTTGCACCGATTTCCTTTGCATAGCGTGCGATGGCGATGGCTTGGAAGATGCGTTCCGAAGAGACGGAAATGGGGTAGCAGTTGTTGCGCAGCACGTTGCCGAAAATCATGTAGCGCAGCGATTTTTCGTAATATTCCTGTGTGACGTCGAGCGTGACGTACTTCGTGGCGCCGAGTTTGTAGGCGTTTTCTTCGTTGGTCTTGAGTTGTTCGGCAGAAAAACCGCCGGTGTTGGCACATGCGGCATGCACTTCGTAGCCTTTTTCCTTGGCGAGATACATGACGGTGTATGACGTGTCGAGTCCGCCGGAGAAGGCGACGACAACTTTTTTCTTCTGTTCCATAGTTTCGGGGTTTTGTTTTATGATGTAATGGAGTCTTTGGTGTTCGCAGTCGTGGTGGCGGTTGCGCCTTTGTCCTTTCCGACAGGTTGTCCGTCGATGCGCTTGATGCGGTCGAGCACCTCTTGCGGTATCTTTGCCGGCAGATGCTCTTCGGGGTCGTAGAGCATGGCGGTGCAGATGCAGTATTTGCGGTTGGTGCGGTGGAGAACGTCAACGTTGATGCAGCCTTCGCAACCGCGCCAGAAGGCTTCGTCGTCGGTGAGGTCGGCGAAGGTGACGGGTTGGTAGCCCAGATGGGTGTTCATGGCCATGACGGCAGCACCGCTCGTGAGCGAGAAGATTTTGGCGTGAGGCCAACGGGTTCGGGCTAACGAGAAGGTGAGGTCCTTGATGCGCTTTGCCACGCCGAGGTGCCGGAAGTCGGGATGGACGATGAGTCCGGAGGTGGTGACGTATTGCTTGTTTCCCCACGTTTCGATGTAACTGAATCCTGCCAGTTGTTCGCCCTTGAGGGCAATGACGGCTTTTGCCTCCTTCATTTTTGTGGCGAGATATTCGTGGGTACGGCGTGCGATGCCGGTGCCGCGGTCTTTGGCGGCGTCGGCAATGGTCTGCAGAATGGTGTCCACGTATTTCTCGTGCGAGGCATCGGCCACTAACACGTTGATTTCTTGGTTTTCCAATGTTGTTCCTTCCGTTTTGTTATCGATGGTTTATACGGGTATGACGTCGGACAGGGCGGCACGCACGATGTCGCGCGAACAGCCTTCTTCGACGACAATGAGGATGGTGTCGTCGCCGGCGATGGTTCCGATGATTTGCGGGATGTTGGCGTTGTCGATGTCGTAGGCAATGCTGCCGGCGTAGCCCGGACGGGTCTTGATGACACCGAGGTTGCCTGAGAAGCGGAGCGAGATGAAGCCGTTGTAGAGCATCATTTCGCGTGGCGGCCGTGTCTCCTTCACGCGTCGGTACATGGCGTTGTTGGGGAGGACGTAGACGGACTTTCCGCTGTAGTTGCAGGCTTTCGCCACTTTCAGTTGCTTCAGGTCGCGCGAGAGAGTGGCTTGCGTCAGTTGGAAGCCTTCCTTAGCCAGCACTCGCAGCAGTTCTTCCTGATTGCAGATTTCTTGGCTGGAGATAATCAGCCGAATCATGTCGAGTCTTGAATTCTTTACGTTCATAATGTGTTGTGTTTGCATATTTATTCTAAATGAGGTGCAAAAGTAGTGATTATTATGCAATTCTCCAAATAAATATGCAGATATGTCCGTAAAATATGCAAAAAGGGCAGTGTCAGAGTTTGGTCTCGCCCTCGATGTAGTTGTCGAGGTAGAGATTTTCGCCGTCGAACACGGCGTAGGTGAAGCGTGAATACCATTCGCCGAGGATGAGGAGGCGCGTGTTGCGGTTGAGGAAGATGTCGAGGTCGATGTGGCGGTGTCCGAAGATGAAGTAGTTGATGTTGGGATGCGTTTGCAGATATTGGCGTGCAAAGCGCACGAGTCCTTCTTTTTCTTCGCCCTGATAGGTGGGTTCGCCTTTTTCTTGGTGGGACTGGCGGCTGTGCTTTGCCCAGTTGAGTCCGAAGTTGACGAACCATCGGGGATGGATGGCTTTGGCGCAACGGCGGAGCAGGGGGCTTTCGAAGCAAGCAAACATGAGGCGCGTTTTCCAGTCGTCGGTTGCGCCGTCGTGGCGGTGTCCGTGGGTGAGGAAAAACTCTTTTCCGCAGAGTTCGATGGTGCTGGCTTCGCGGTGGAGGATGACGCCGCATTCGGTGGTGAGGTAGTCGCTCATCCACATGTCGTGGTTGCCGACGAAGAAGTGTACCTCCACGCCGCGGTCGGTCAGTTCGCTGACCTTGCCGAGGAAGCGGGTGAAACCGCGGGGGACGACGTGGCGGTATTCAAACCAGAAGTCGAACATGTCGCCGAGCATGAACACGGCTTCGGCCTTGTCCTTGATGTCGTCGAGAAAACGGACGAGCCGTCGTTCCTGTGTGCGGCGGTGCTCCAGTGCGCGGCAGCCGAGGTGGGCGTCGGAGATGAAGTAGTAGTTTTTCATGACTGATGCGGCGACCGTCTTGTCGGTGCTTCGCTGCAAAGGTACGACTTTTTTGGCAGTTTACTGACAAAGATGCCCTCTGAAAAAAGGAAAAAGTGGAAAAATACGAAATGGGTATGCGATGCAGAGCCTTCACCCATCACTTTTTAGTTGCGAATTTCGCAACTATCTACCCTTTGTGGTGTATGCGGTGTAAGTTGTTGATATACAATAGGCTACACTATATTCCACTTTTATGCAAATTGGAGTGCACTTCAGATGAATTTAGAGTGCACTCCAAATTGAACTGAAGTGCAC